>CALHTB010000047.1 GCA_938038785.1 uncultured Acidimicrobiales bacterium | reverse complement strand
TTGCTCGCCTAACGCTTCGGCGAATGCGTACTGCGAAGGGATTGCTCGTTGCAAGCGTTGTCGCCTCCGCAGCGGTGATCGCCATATGGGTCGGTATCCCGCTCTATGCAGAGTCGGCGACCGCAAGCCTCCTGACGAGCCAAGTTGACGAGGCCGACAGCAGTACGGTCCCGTTCGGCTATCTTTTCAGCTTCAACCGACTCAGCGGAGGCAACCAATCATGGGGCGCACTCCAGCCGGTCAACGACTATCTCGTCGCTGGCGATACGCCGTTCGGGTCGGCAGTGCGCGCAAACCGTCAGTACGTCGAGACGGTTCCGTTTGATCTGGTAGCTGACGCAGCCAGCGAGGGCGGGCTGCTTGGGCGAGCTGGCTTCTCGTCGTTGACCCACGTTGCTGAGAGCGTGGTGTTGGTCGCCGGAGCTGCACCGAGCGACACATCGAATGACGTCATCGAGGCAATGGTCAGCGAATCAATAGCCTCAGAGCTTGACCTGTCGGTCGGCCAGGAATTGATGGTTGTTGGACCGCAGCCAGCTGGTGTTGACGTGGCCCCATCTGTGGGCGTTCGCATCTCAGGCATCTGGGCGGTGCCAGCGGGCGACCCGCTCCCCGAAGACCGATTCCTGCGATCAGGGCCAATGCGTCAAAGTCTTGTCGTAACCGAGGCTGTCTTCGCCACTGGCCTGGAACCGCTGGGCGACGCCGTGGTGTCAAACGCCCAATGGCTCGTCCTTCTCGACTCATCGACGGTCACTACCGACACGGTCGACGGGCTCCTGGCCCGCACCGACGACATCAACCGCGCCGTCGACGATCGGCTCGGCGGCACCCGGCTACTGATCAGCCCCGAGCGAAGCCTCGTTGGCTACCAGGACGAAGTGGCTCGTGTGAACAACGGGTTGAGCGCGTTCTCGATCCCAACGCTGGCGCTCGTCTTGTTCGTTGCCGGCTTGGTCGCCGCAATGTCCTGGTCCCAGAGGGCAGCTGAAACTGACCTGCTTCGAAGAAGGGGAGTGTCGGCCCATCTCATCGTGGCGAGCTCGGCGATCGAGGCTTTCATCATCGCCGGCCTTGCGCTGCTACTAGGCCTGGGCCTTGCTGTGGTCGTCGCCAGCGTGATGGCCAAGACCAGTACCTTCTTGCACTTCGAAGGCGGTGTCGACCTTGCGACCTCGGCAACATCGCGCGCCCGACGCGCCGCCATGGGAGTGGTTGTGCTCGTCGCCGCTCTACAACTCGCACCGAGCCTTGGCGTCTACCGCTGGTCGGGTCGCACGCTCAGTCGTCGTGATGAAACCCGACTTGGCGCTCCATGGTGGCAGCGGGTGTACCTCGATGTCGTGGTGATCGCAGCCGTTGGATTCTTTGGCTGGTTTGTGCTGCGCAGCGATGCGCTTCAGGGAGATTTACTCGACGACCCGGTGGTGATCCTGCTGCCCGCAGCTCTTTCGGTCGCTGCTGGTTTGGTTGTCCTGAGAGTGTTGCCACTGTTGCTCGAGCGGCTCGGTCGGGTGCTCGAACGGACCAACAGCACCTCGTTGCTGCTCGTCGTAAGGCGTGCGGCCCGTGTTCCCGCCACACTCGCGGCACCGCTGATGCTGCTCGTTGTCACCGGCGCGCTCTCGGTCTACACCGCATCGCTAGCTCGCACGCTCGATCTTCAGCTTCTCGACCAGGCATATCACCAGGTGGGTGGAGCGAACAGTGTTGTCGGCGATGGCGGTGGCGAAAGCTCGGTCTTTGAGCTGGTAAACGGGCGACCGCGAGTGGTGCGTGGCGGTGGCGGCCCTCCGATCGATCCGTCGTCCTACGCGCGGGTATGGGGCCTCGATTCGGCGACGCGCCTCGCACAATTGCCGGCGCGGGCGATCGGGGTTGGTGGCACTACCACGATCCCGGTCGAGCTCACCGCCATCGACACGTCGACATTCGCGGGAACCGCGTTCTGGCGAGACGATTACGCGACGCAGCCCTTACCCACGTTGCTGGAGCGGCTAAACGCCACGCCCGATGGCGTGTTGATGCGTCGCCAGGCCATGCGCTCGAACTCGCTGCGGGTCGGCGACGTCGTCGATGTCGTGGTGACCGTGGGCGATCGGGGAGTGGACATACCAATGGTCATCGTCGGTACGTTCGACCAGTTCCCGACGTGGGCGCCATCAAATGAGTTCACCCCGGTCGTCGTGTCGCTTAGCGACCTCGAAGCTCGCGTTGGATCCTCGGTTGCGCGTCGAGTCATCTTCAGCCGAGACAACGCTGACGCAGCTGGTTCTGGATTGACCGACGATCTGCAAACCCGGGCCGACCTTAACCGTGTCGGTGTGGCAAGCGCCCGGGTCGAATCAGCGGCTGAAATTGTTGAGCGGGCGCAGACCCGACCCGAACGGCAGGGCGTCTTTGGTCTGCTCACGGTCAGCTTCGCGTTATCGAGCCTCCTTACCCTTGCAGCCTTCGTGTTCTACGCCGCTTTTGGGTTCACCCAACAGCTGACCGAAGTCGGCATGCTTCGGGCGGTTGGGCTCAAGTTGCGCAGTCTGTTCATCCTGGTTGGCTGCGACCTGCTGCTCGTCGCCCTCGTCGGCACCGGGGCAGCCGTGCTCACCGGTGTGGGAATGGCACGCATTGTTCTTCCGAGGCTCGTCGGCACACCATCGGGCACGGCGCCGGTACTACTTCAAGAAACTGACTGGGCCGCAACGACCGCCATAGCGGTCGCTCTCGTCCTGGCCTTCCTGCTCGTCACCGCGCTGTTGCTCGCTGGGCTCCGGCGCATTCGCTTGTTCGAGGCGATCAAGCTGGGAGCGTCATGACTGAACACGAGGCTGACGTTCTCATTGCTTGCACACAGCTGACTCAGGTATATCGGGTGGGCTCGTCGGAGGTCATTGCTTTGCAAGGTCTTGATCTTGATGTCGGCATCGGGGAGATGGTTGGGGTTGTTGGCGCCAGCGGCTCAGGCAAGTCGACGCTGATGTCGGTACTTTCGGCGATGTTGAAGCCAACCGGGGGACAGGTGGTCATCGGCGGCCTCGATCTGGGCGCGGCCCGAAACTCCGAGGTCGACCGGTACCGACGCGAAACGATCGGCATCGTGTTGCAAGACGCGGCCTCCAACCTGCTGCCGTACCTCACCGCCGAACAGAACGTCTCGCTTCCTCTCGAGTTGAACGGAGACCCCGAAGCTGCTGTTCGTGCTCACGAATTGCTCGAGCTCGTCGACTTGGCGGACCGGGCGGGTCATCACGCACACGAGTTGTCTGGCGGAGAGCAACAGCGGGTGGCGCTAGCGATGGCGCTGGCTCACAAGCCCAAGATTCTTCTCGCCGACGAACCAACGGGTGCTCTCGACAGTGCGAACACTGAGGCGATGTTCGCGCTGATGGGTCGAGTTGGTAGCGAAACCGGCCTCACGCAGGTCATTGTGAGCCACGATCCCGAGCTGGCCCGTCACGTCGATCGGGTTGTGTCCATTCGCGATGGCCGCGTCGCGGCTGAACAACGGTGGGTCGGTGCGGGCGAGCAGGTGGACGAAGTCCTGGTCGTCGACAGCATTGGTCGCTTGCAACTGACCGATGAGCAACTTGCGGTACTTGGTGACCAGCGACGAGTCCGGGCCGAGATTGCTGACAACACGATCGAGATCCGGCGGGCTGACGATGAGTGACCAGGCGGTGATACGAGCGGTTGATCTACATCGGGTCTACGGTCATGGCGAGCAACAGGTGCATGCGTTGCGAGGCGCTACCTTGTCGGTCTCTGCTGGCGAAATCGTTGCTGTTTCGGGACCCTCAGGGAGCGGCAAGACCACGCTGCTCAATTGCGTGGTTGGGCTCGACTCGCCGACCGATGGGCAGCTCACCGTTCTTGGTCAAGACCTGGCCGACCTGCCGTATGAAGATCGAGTTGGCTGGAGGCGAGAACACATCGCCATCGTGTTTCAAGCCACTGGGTTGCTACCTCACCTGTCGGCCGCTGAAAACGTCGATGTTGTTCTACGGATTCGTGGGGTTGGCCGGGACGAGCGAAGGCGTCGAGTGGACGAGGCACTCGACCAACTGGGAATTGGGGCGTTGCACTCGCATCGCCCGGGCGAGCTCTCCGGTGGGCAGCAACAGCGGGTCTCGCTGGCGCGGGCGCTTGCATCGCGTCCGTCGTTGTTGATCGCCGACGAACCGACCGGCCAGTTGGACTCCGAGACCTCGGCCATGGTCCTCGAACAACTTCGTCACGCCGTGTCAGATCATGAACTGACCATCGTGATGTCGACCCACGACCGAGCCGCAGAGGCCATTGCCGACCGCGTGCTCCATCTCGTCGACGGAGCGATCCAAGAGACCGAGGGGAGCGAGACCTGATGAGACGTCGAATCGCCCCGCTGTGGCTCGTTGTCGTTGGTCTCGTATTGCTGGGGTGCACGAGCACCGACGATGATCACAATCTCGCTCAAGCGCTCGCGCCGTCACAAACCGCCGAACCATTCGAGGCCGATGTGGTCGTAATATCACCCGATGGGCTCCTGCGCGTCGAGCTCGGCACCGACGACGCTGGACGTCCGAGGTATCGCTCGATACGAACCAGTTCGGTAGGAGACGAGTCACCGGTCATCGAGGACTCGACACTCGGACTCGAGCTAACAATCGGTGCTGCCGCGATCTCGTTTCGAGCTGGCGGTGAGCTGGAAATGGTGTCGGGTCCCGATCTGGTGACCGACCGGTTTTCCCTCCCCACCGGCAAAGCCCGGGCGAGCGAGATCCAGGCCTCACAGGCCACGGTTGCCTTCGATACTGGCGAGCAAGCCGATCTTCTTATCGACATCTGGGTTTCGAACACCGGCTTGGCGCTTCGCTACGGGCTCGACGCAGTCGACGAGTGGCCGGCAACGGCACGAATCGAGTGGGAACGAACCAGCCTGTCGTTCCCCGATGGCAGCACGACCTGGTTGCAGCCACGCGACGCACCAGGGTTCGTGACACCTGCGCACGAGCGGATCTGGAGCCGAGAGGCCCCGATCGACTCGCCAGGAGCGGCGCGCTTTGGCTGGAACTTCCCTGTGCTCGTGCAAAGCGGCCCGTCGTGGACTCTTGTGACCGAATCAGCGCTTGGGCCAGGTGACGCTGGCTCGCATCTGTCGAGTGTCACTGACGAGGGTGAGTTCCTGCTCGACTTCGCCGATGGGGCAGAAGGAAACGGCCTTGGCGACGTCCAACCCGTCGTCGAGCTGCCCTGGCGATCGCCCTGGCGCATCGCAATGAACAGTCCCGAGCTCGGTGACATCGTCGAATCAAACCTGGTGCGCCACCTTTCACCAGACTCGACGATCGAGAGCGACTGGGTGGTGCCCGGTCGGGTTTCTTGGAGTTGGCTGACCGATCACTCCAGTTCTCGAGATGCCGACATGATCGAGCCGTTCATCGACTTGGCTGCCCGTATGGGCTGGGAGTATTCCCTCGTCGACGCCAACTGGACCGAGTTTCCCGAGGGTCGGCTGGAGCAGCTCATCGACTACGCGGCTGATCAAGATGTGAAGCTGATGCTCTGGTACAACTCGGGCGGGCCGAACAACGTCGTCACCGAGGCGCCACGCGACCGAACGTTTGATGCCGGTATTCGCCGGGCGGAGTTTGCTCGCTTGGCCGAGCTAGGCATCGCTGGGATCAAGGTCGATTTCTTCCATTCAGACAAGCCCGAATCGATAGCTCGCTATCGCGGCATTCTTGCCGACGCCGCCGAGGCCGGACTGCTGGCGAACTTCCACGGGTCAACGCTTCCACGAGGTTGGAGCCGCGAGTTCCCGAACCTCATGACGATGGAGGCGGTTCGAGGTGCCGAGATCTACACCTTCGACCAGGGGTATGCCGCAGCGGCGCCACGACAGAACACGGTGCTGCCGTTTACGCGCAATGTTGTCGGGTCGATGGACTACACGCCGGTCCTGTTGGGTGACACCGTTCGTCGACTGACAACGAATGGCCACGAACTTGCCCTCGCCGTGGTGTTCGAGAGCTCCCTGCAGCACTTCGCAGATACGCCCACGGCCTATCTCGAACAGCCGCCAGAAGTCATCGAGCTGCTATCGACCGTGCCGGCAGTTTGGGATGAGACGCAGTTTCTCGAAGGTCTGCCCGAGTCCCATGTCGCCATTGCTCGTCGCCATGGAGGCGACTGGTGGGTTGGCGCGATCAGCGCGCAAGGCGAGGAGGTGTCGGTCACGGTCAACGTTGACGACCTTTCTGGGTTGCCCACCGACGCCTCGATCGAGGCATTGATTGTGTGCGACAACGCCCGCTGGGAGGGTGAGCCGGGGCGGGCCTCGACGTGGAACGACCCGAGTCAGTACGACATCTCCAGCGGTTCGGTCGGGCGACAATTTGTGCTGACGTTGGTCGAAAACGGAGGCTGTCTCGTTCGACTTCGGCCTATCGCTAGCTAGTCATCGAACCTGGCGAACTCGCTCACTTGGCCGGCCTCGGCGAGCTCGCGCTGCAGGGTCTTCTCGTCGTACTTGGTGAAGAGTGCCGCGGCCGTGAGGTAGAGGAGTGCTCCGCCAAGCCCGGTGAGGCGGATGCCGAGGTCATCGCCGACATCTCGACCGAACTGCAACAGCAGCGCGAACATCACGATGCCAAGCGTGGTTGCCAGCTTCTGCAGAAAGGTGCGGGTTGCATAGAACATGCCGGCCTGAGCCTCGCCGCCTGTTCGCGCCGTGTGCTCGGCAATGTCGGCCAAGATCCACTGTGGCATCACGCTCAAGATGGCGAACGGGAGCGCAAACACGGCTATCGGTAGCGCTGCCTGCACATACGGAAGCGAGTCGATCAGGCCGAGTGCGGTGATTGCGAGGAAGACCCCTGCAGCGATGATGAACGCGAGGACTGTAAGGCGCTTTCCGCCGCCTTGCTTGCGAGCCCACCCGGCGACCAACGGAAACAGAAACGCCGACACGACGACCATGAGCAGCAACATGAGCGTGCTCACCCATTCCTCGAGCTCGAGCAAGACAGTGATGTAGAAGAGGATGCCGGTCTGAATGATGGCGAGGCCTCCGAAGTAGGCAAAGTCAGCTGCGGCGTAGAAGCGGAAGAACTTGTTGCCGAGTACCGCCTTGAGAGCTTGGCGCAGCGGCATCGTCGTCGGCTCGTTGTGGGACCACTTTGCTTCGTCGATCAGGAACACGGGCACCGCCATGAACACCAAGGCGATCGCACACACGATGCCAACCGCAATCTGCCAGCCGCGGACCACCGTGAATGGGCCATCGAGAAGACCCGCGATAAAGAGCGTCATCGCTGCGACGACCAAGCCAATCGCCCATGCCATCGAAGTCCATGTCGAGATCTTCAAACGCTCGGCGGGGTTTGAACCGAGATCCGCCACGAGCGCGAAGGCCGGAGTCACGTACGCGGTAAGGCTGATGTAGAGGATGACCTGAATGCCCAGGAGCCACACGATGTTCCAGCCGCTCTCCTGGCCGATCGGTGGAATGAACATAAGTAGCGTCGCGAGCGCTGCGGGCACCATGCCGATTTTCATGAACGGAATACGGCGGCCCTTAGGGTTTGTGCTCTTGTCGGACATGCTTGCGATGTACGGGTCGGTGATGGCATCGGTGAGCCTCCCTGCGGCCGCGATCAGAGCGATGACGTTCAAGATCCCGAGCAAGGTCGCATCGGTAACCAGCTTTGGAAGCCCAGCCGTGTCAGGTGGCAAGTAGAAGAACACCAGCAACGTGTTGATGAGATTGACGAGAATGCTCATGCCGAGGTATCCCGCGGAAAGCGCAAGAATGATCTTGGTCGGAAGTTCCTTGGCGGCGTCGGTAGTCATCGAGCCAACAAACTACACACCACGCCGGATCTCGGCCTGAACACCCAAATCAGGGGTGCATCTGCGGTAAAGCGGCCGGGTTTGGGTGCCGAACCCTCCGGTGATGATTCTTGTTGACGAAGCTGTTAAGAGGTTCAACAACGCAGGAGCGCCCTATGGGGTGCGCGTTGCTCCTTGGGGCGGCCGCGCAAAAACTCGGCGAAAAAACTTGGCCCACCTCGATGCGCTGGCGAGCGCGATTGCTCCCCTTCATCTGCCTGTGGAGTTTCGTGCGTTTCTCGATCGATGGGATCCCGCAAGCCTTGAATGGCCGGTGTTCGACGGGTGCATCCCAGTACAGCATCTCGTGGAACGGCGTGCGATGGAGCGTCCTGCAAGTTCGGCAACATTGTTGCCAATCGCCGATTGGAACCACGGGCGTATCTGGATCGAACTCGCCTCACAAGACCACCCAGGGGGCCGCATCTTCCACAGCTACTACGACGAGGGCGTGCTGAGTTTGTGGGGTTTCGGGTTCTCAAACTTGCTCGACTTGTTGAGTGACGCCTTCGAACGCGACCTGATCGATGATCGCACCGGCTCGCTGCACGAGCGCCACTTTCAGGCTGTCATAAAGCGCTCGCTCGACGTGCTGATCGGACCCGATGCGCCGCGCACGTTCGCCGAATTTGATCGCTACAGCTATCCCGAACACTGGCTGCGCGTTGAGGGTCTCGGGGCCGACCACTTCGCACTTCGGGGAGCGACGCACTCGGTTGAGGACTTTGTGATCCAGCGCGGCCAGACGGCATCGGTGGCAGCCACCCTTGTCGGCACCTACGAGAACGGCGTTGGCGGCGGACCGCTGCGCGGTTCGATCGGCACGTTCCGAGATTCCAGCGGATCTCTGCAGGTCTTCGTTCCTCAACTCACCGGACTCACCGGTGCGATTGGAACCATGGGCGGCGTCGAGATCGATGTCATCGCTGTTGCCCCGAATGGTGAGGGACTGCAATCGCTGTCAGCAAGGAATGAACTGCAGCGAGCCGTGCTGGCCGGGAAGTCTGACTACAGCAACGACATCATTGTTCGCCTGTTCGAGCAGATGAAAGACCTGGACACGTCCGTCGTTGTCACGGGGATGCGACCGATCAACTAGTTACGCTCGGGGACATGTCCGAGCGTCAGCTCACCGTGATAATCGTGCATTGGAATCAGGCCAGCGCATGCGCGCGAACCGTTGCTCGGTTCAGTGCGAGTCCCCACGTCGTGAGACTCATCGTCGTCGACAACGGGTCGTCTGCGGACCAACTCGCCGCCCTTCGAACATCTGCAGCCCTGGCGCATCCCAACGTGGAATTGCTCGAAGTAGGCACAAACAGCGGCTTTGGCCCGGGGGTAAATCGAGGCTGGGAATCATGGCTCGCACATGCCGATGGCACCGAGTGGGTAGCCGTGGCGCCGCACGACGCTCAGCCCCAAGACGGCACCCTCGAGGCGTTGCTCGACGCCACCGAACACACATCGAATTCCGGACAGCCGTATGGTCTGCTCAGTGCTGATGTCGGCGACGGTGCATCGCCGTTCGTCGACCACGTCTTTGGTCCGATCACTCGACCTGCCACCTCGACGAACAGTGTCGAAGTCGTGGACTACCCCCACGGCACACTCATGCTCGCCAGCCGCACGTGCCTCGAACAGATTGGACTCTTCGACGAGCGATTCTTCTCGTACTGCGAGGAGGCCGACCTTGGGCTCCGAGCACAGGCAGCGGGATTCGCCGTCGGTCTGGTTCGGGGTGCCCGGGTGGTAAATCCACACGTCAACACCCCGTCGGCGATCGTCGACTATCTGCAAGAACGAAACACGGTGTTGCTCATCGCCAAACACTTCGGCATCGGTAAAGCCGCTATGCGTTTTGGGCTCACGGTATGGCAGCTCATCCGCGGTGTACTTCAGCCGTCGAGCCGAGCCCCCTACTGGAACGCGAAAGCCCGGGTCCGGGCCATCCGTGATGTTCTAGGTCGATCGTGGGGCGCCCCGCCGGAGGGACTTGTCGGCTACCGCTAGTCCAGCGGTGGAAGGTCGCCGAAGTCGAGCGCATCGTTTAAGGGTTCGCGTTCGGGTGCATCGCTCACGATCTCGATGTCGTGTGTGCGTTTCTCGGGGTCGAGGACGTCGGCAATGCCGATCATCGCAGCCGTGATGATGCCTCCAGCAAGCGTGGCTCCTGCGCGTTGGGTGAGCGAAGGATCTGGCTTCGCGGGCCGGAACGCCGGTGTTAAGGGCTCGCCAACGATTCGAACGGTGGACAGCGCCTCGGCCATCGACGGATCGCCATAGTGCAGCGCAGCTCGATGATCGAGCAGGATGACCGTTCCGGGTTCCATGCTCAACTCTGTTGCGAACTCGGGGAGCAAACAGTGGGCACACAGCTCGTTCAACAGCTCGAGCCCTTCGGCCTCGTCCATCCCGACGATGGAGGTAGTGAACGCCGGATTGAGGAATAACACCTTGCGGCCACTTATCGGATGGCGAATGACCAGCGGATGCGTAGTGTTCTCCGCCTCTCTCGTGTGGACTGCGTGTAGAGCCTCGAGCGCTTGCTGGGTTCCTGAACTCAAAGTGTCGAACGCCGAGTACATGGAAGACACGGTGACCGTCAGACCGTCAACTTGGCGCCTGAGCCGCAGTACCGAGCAGGCGGTCGGGGACTCCACGTAGCTTCGATCGCTATGCCATCCCTGCGGGTCAGCGGGGGTGTCGTACAACACCGAACCCCAGCGTTCGGCAAATCTGATGTGATCGTCATCGGTCATGACCTGATCACCAAAGATGAGGACACCGAACGCCGCAAAGGCTGCTTCGATTTGGTTCCATTCCCCAACGGTCGTCGCAGTGAGATCCACCCCGACGACGTGTGCGCCAACACCATCGGTTGGTCGAATCTCGAGCGGAGTCATAGCTCCAGTGTGCCGACGCTGGATTCAGAATGGCAAGGCATCGGTGCTCTCGGCTGTGGACCTACACTGCGGCATGGCTCGCTATCAACACACCTTGGCCGATGGCGACGAAGCGGACGTTCCGATCCGCGATGCCGCGACCGTCATGATCGTGCGAGATTCTCCGCAGTTCGAAGTGTTGATGGTGCAGCGAGCTTCGCGAGCCGCTTTCGGGGCAAGCGCATGGGTGTTCCCTGGCGGCCGAGTCGACGCAGCCGATGCGTCCAGCGAGGTTCTTGCGTCGCCAAGCGACGTTGACGTCGAAGTTGCCGGCGGCAAGGGCGGGGTTGCTTGGCAAACCGCTGCCGTACGGGAGACCTTGGAAGAGGCGGGGATGCTGCTAGCCCCAGCTGCCGAGCCAATCGAGACCGCAACCCTCGCTGCAATTCGACACTCGCTGCTCCATGAGGGTGCAGATCTATTAGGTCAGCTCGAAACGCACGGCATCGACCAGGATCTCTCTCAGCTTCATGAGGTCGCACGCTTCATCACGCCGATGGGACCGCCGCGACGATTTGATACGTGGTTCTACCTGACCAAGGCGCCGGCGGGACAAATCGTGTCGCCCGATGGATCCGAGGTGGTGAACGCCCGGTGGGTCTCGCCGTCTGGCGCGCTCGATCTCTGGGCTAGCGATGAATTTCCGCTCATGTCGGTGACCCACCGCATGCTCGCGTGCCTTCGTCGATACGGCTCGGTGGCGGAGGTGCTGGACAAGGCAGCGTCTCGGCCTGCGCTGCGTCGAGTGCGCGTCAACGATCCCGATGGGGCGTACGAAGTGCTGCTGCCCGAGGACCCGGGCTACGAAACCGCCGACCTCGAGGTCGAGCACGGCTGGGTTCGGCTCTAAGCGATTCGACTCGACGGCTTTCGATTCGCAGAGCGACTTGACGGTTACGCCGCGTCGGGCTTGGCGGTACGGCGACGGCGTCGACGCTCGATTGGGTCGGACACGATCAGCCAACGGTCGCCATCGGGGTGCAGCACACCTTCGACGACGCATCCTGGACGAAGGGCCGGGCGACGAACGGTGAAGTCAGTGCAGCCTCCCAGCGAGATTGGAAGAAACGAACCGTCGTGCGCATCGGCCGGTGTTGCTTCCGCACCCGTTGCTCCGAGCAGAAGAAAACGCCGCTTGTTCGCCACCCGCCACTGCCCCGACTCTTCACGAATGGTGTTCGGGTTGGCGTAGAGCTTGAGCGTTGGAGATGGCTGACGAACAGCGGCTAGGTCGGTGCCATCTTCGGGCACTAACTGCAAATGACGTTGGCCGGTGTCACCGTCACCGTCAGCGGGTGCGGCTTCGTCGTCGACGAAGAGCGGCTCGGTAAGGGATCGCTCAATCACGATGCGACATGCCGCACTCGACGTCGCGAACGAGGCTTCGTCATAGGTCGACTCGCGTTCAGGCAGACACAAGCGGAGAACACGCTCAGGCTGTGGAATGCCATAGCCATCGAGATCCGAGGTGATTGCGATGATCGACGGCCGAGTGGATGCGACCACGATTGGAGCGTCGGGATGATCCGCCGCGAATCGGTACAGCGACGCGGCAACTTCAGTCGTGCTGTTGGTGTAAGTCGACACATCATCGATGTGCACGAGTGAGCCAAGTCCCAGAGTGTGGACCACCGCTGCGAGCCCGGCATCACGCGGCGACGCGCTTCCCGAGCTGTCCGTGACATTGAAGTAATCGGGGTCGAAGATCGCGATCGACTCGGCGAACGATGGCAGGGCCGCCGCTGTTTCGTCGCGCCCCTCGGTGCCGGTGTATGGAGTGCTCACCGCAACATCGCCCAACCATGGACGACCATTTCTCAGCTCGATATCAGCGAGCGAGATAACAGCAAAGCGATCTTTCAGGAGTCCCATCCATGAGAGATCGAGACGTGTGTGAGACAAGCCTGAGTCGTGAATGATCGTTGCTGCAATCATGACCGGAACGCCACGAGCATGGGTCACTGCTGAGGCGACCGATGCTGAGTTCGACATGACGATGACGATGGTGTCATCGACCTCGTTGGCGGCGAGTTCGTCGGAGCGGCGAAGCGCCGTTGTGACCACAAGGTCGTGGAGGGCCACAGGCCCTTCGATGCCATGGGGGCAGCGTAGGAGCTCGACCTCAAAATCCTGGTCGTCGAGGAATGCCTGCTCGGTCGTCCACCAGGCGTCGGTGTGGTGGCCCGAGAACGAGTCGTCAGTCGCAGCCACGATGTGCACTGCCGACACGTCGATGCCGAGCTGGTTCCACATTGCTGAAACGTTGCCCAGCGAAGGAAGAACCGCGACATCTCGACCCAACGCCCGTCCGACGTCAGTGCCAAGATCGTGGAGATCAACTATCAGTTCGGCTCGCATACATGTCCTTTTTGCGGGGCCGGGTCTGTCCCGTTGGAGTTCCCTTCGGACGCAACGCACTAGCTGAAAGGGCCAAACGGCCTAGTTTCCCGGGCTTCGCCCTCCAGGGCTCAAATCCGTACGCCACTCGCTGCGCTCCCGGCTTCCTCGATTTCGCGCCTGCTGCGCCGGAGGCGGCGTCCAGTCGTTCGTCCCTCCCTCCTTCCGGAGCTGGCGATTCCTCAATGCGTATACATGTTCCCGCGTTGACTGGGCTCAGCTCCGCTGTCGCTTTCAATCCGGTCGATGTTTCGAGCCTCCAGGCGAGAAACTCGGTTAGTGAGCGAAGCGAACGGCGCGTATACAGGCTCTGCGTTGAGTGAGCTTTGCGCCGCTGTCGCTGTCGGCGGTGCTTCACTTTGTGCCCTGACCCCTTTTCGCGAAAAGGGGTCAGGGTGGTTTTGAAGCACCTGGCTGCGAATACCAGCAAAACCCGTGCAGATCTGCACGCTTTACGCTGGTATTCGTAATCGCCAAGGGAAACGAACGTCGCTGACTGGCTCCGCTGTCGCTCCCTAATCCAGTGCGGCTGGCTTCGCGCGTAGGATTCTGTCGTGAAACGTTCTGAGAAGGCCGATCGAATCGGCGAGATGCTCGACGACCTCTACCCGGATCCGCCCGTGCCGCTCGATCACAAGGATCCATACACGCTCGTCGTTGCTGTGGCGCTGTCTGCCCAAACCACCGACAAGAAGGTCAACGAGGTAACGCCAGCGCTCTTTGCCGCGGCTGATACCCCCGAGAAAATGGCGGAGATGCATCCCGACGACATCTTGGAACTCATCAAGCAAATCGGTTTGGCGCCTACTAAGGCGAGGAATTTGTCGACGATGGCGCATCAGATTCTCGACGCGGGCGGCGAGATTCTTCCCGATTGGGACTTCCTTGAGTCACTGGCTGGAGTTGGACACAAGACAGCGAGTGTTGTGATGGCCGGCGCCTTCGGCGTTCCTGCGTTCCCGGTTGACACTCATATTCATCGGCTGGCGCTGCGCTGGGGGCTTTCGAACGGGACCACTGTTGAACGGACCGAGAAAGACCTGAAGGCGGTGTTCCCTGAAGACACCTGGAACCGTCGCCACCTGCAGATCATCTTCTTTGGCCGCGAGTACTGTCCCGCTCGATATCACGATCTACTCGACTGCCCAATCTGCTCCTGGGCCGCCACCAAAAAGCAGATCAACACCGAAGCCAAAATGAACCAAAAGAAAGGGCGCTAGGACTGTCCAAACTGACATCCGGGGTCTGACCCCGGATGTCAGTTTCTAACAGCGCAGCGAAGCCCAAAAGGCGACAGCGGAGCGGAGATCAGTCAACGCGTGAGCCTGTATACGCGCCGTTCGCTTCGCTCACTAACCGAGTTTCTCGCCTGGAGGCTCGAAACATCGACCGGATTGAAAGCGACAGCGGAGCTGAGCCCAGTCAACGCGGGAACATGTATACGCATTGAGGACTCGCCAGCTCCGGAAGGAGTGAGGGACGAACGACTGGGCGCCGCCTCAGGCGTAGCAGCCGAGCATCCAAAGCGAAGCGACGATGCGACCGCTGGAGGGCGAAGCCCGGGAAATGAGGGACGAGCGACCGGTCGCCGCCTTGGGCGCAGCCGCAGAGTGTCCGAGGATGCGATTGCCGGGAGCGAGGAACGAGCGGGAAACTACGTCCAGGCGTTGAGGAAGTCTTCGCGCCCGTCGGTTGATACCGGCAGGTATTTTTCGACAACGGCGACGAACTTTGGGTCTGGTGAGATGAACAGCAGTCTTGCGATCGTGTAGTTCGGCGACTTTGATATGTCTGCTTCGAGGACTTCGACCTCACAGAACTGAATGCCGAGCTTGATGCTGGCCCGGGCTCCCACAGGGAATACGTGGGTTCCGGGGATGAGAATTTTTGCTCCGTCGATCGAGACGTTGATGGTGGTGATGTACTCGCGGATGTTCTTGACGCGGCCGAGGCGCGACTTTGTTGCCCAGAGAAGTTCACCGTTGGCTTTGACGTCCACCCGGTTGAAGAAGCGCCGGTTCATAGTTCGGGTATCGGCAGATTCTGCCCAAATTTGAGTAGATCTCGATCTACATCGAGCTATGCCGCGAGTTCCGTTGTGTCCTCAACGGCCGGGTTGGGGGCTTCGGGAAGTACGACCGCAGTATCTGCGTATACCCGAAGGGCTGTGCTGAGGCCGGCGTGTGGGGCTACCACCCGCACGGTCAGCCCGACCTTGCGAGCGGCGTGAGCGATATCGCAAAAGGCGTGGTCGCCCGAGACGATGCACATCTCGCTATAGCGGCCGGCGGCATGTGAGGCGTCGATGGCTTCGATGAGGGCTTGGTCTGCGCCGTCTTTGCCTTTGCCGGTCACGATTTTGGCGCCGGGGAAGTGCTCGTTTGCGAGGAAGGCGAGGTGAGGGTTGCAGCCGACGATGAGCATGTCGTTTGGGCGACGTGCCTGTGCGAGTTCGAGGATTTCAGCCGAACGATCGGTGCGATTGTCGTCAGCGTGGGTGCCGAACAGCATGTTCTCGAGATCGATAAGCACGATCTTGCGAGAGCCATCTGCCCTTCGATCTGTCCGACCTTCTCCCATGTGGGCCTATCGGATCAGCTAGGAGATTTCTTAAGAGGGGCGGGCCGAATGGGTAATTTGCCCCACACTGATTCGGCTTCTCGTATTAATGCCACATCTCGCACTTCGACCGGTTCTGACTGCCGTGTTCCGAGGTTGGGGTCAAGGGCAACTTCAGTCGACGTTTCAAGCTCGACGTCCCAGTGGTCGTGGAGCACTTGTGGGAGGTGTTCGATGGTCGGGCGGTCATCAAAGTCAACAACGATGGCATTTTCGGGAAGGGCGGTAAGAAGTTGCTCGTGATAATGGATCCACAGTCGTAGGCCGAGGTCGGGGTCTTGCCAGAACGCAAGGTCGGTCGGGTCGGCTTGCCGAGTATCGACGTAGCGTCGAGCGTGGCGCCGGTGCAGGGAGGTAATCGCTGCACCGGGTTGGCGGACGACGACCACCACATGGGCGTTGGGTGTAGCAGCTAGCCACTCGGGCAGAAACAAGCACAGTCTCGGGTCCTTCACACCCCAGGTCGAGCCCACAGGTGTTGTGGCGTTGCGGCGCTCGACAAACGTTGCGATGTCTTCGGCAAGCCTTCCGGCGGGTCGCGGGCAGGTGGTGGTGTCTTTCCAGGTCAGTCCGTGTGCCGCCAACGCCGCATCGTGGCTGGCGATCACGTCGAGGTCTTCAAAATGCCCGTACGGGTTGCTCGGCTCGGCACCGAGCAGGTTGTTGCCCAGGTCGAGGCCAGCGCGTTGAAGCACTTGGGCAACCGCAGAGGTGCCGCTGCGATGGAACCCGGCTACCAGGATCGAGCTGCCCGTCACTGGTCGAACCCGATCACGATGAGGCCATGGGTGAGCAGGGCGCCTGGCTCGGAGCGGACACCCCAAATACCAAGAATGGAGGAGCCTGACACCTGAGCCACGAGCTCGCGGGCGACGGGCTCAAATCCGTTGGTGGCCTGGCGTATGTGCTCACCGGGGATGCGCACGACCAGGGCTCCCGGTCGCGGATCAGTTGCATCAACCCAATCGGCTGCCGTCCAAGGGGAGACGTGTCGGTCCGAGATGTCTCCAAGGTCGGTGACGAGGAGCTGATAGTCATCTCGTGCGCGCCGTAAGATAGTCGTCTCGGCAATGTGGATTCGCTTGGCGACGCAGAGCTTGGGCATGTCTGCTCGAGAGGGCTCGGTCGGACGGGTGCCCAAGGCCCGGTTCAGCAATTCGGCGGCGCGTTGGTTGGTGCCGGATCGGTCGACAATCGAGTCGTGTTCGGTGAGGTGGACGAGGGCAGGGCGTAACGCGTTGATCTGGTCGGTCGAACATGAGCCAATGTCGAGCACCAGCGGTGTATCCGCAGCGGTGTCCATGAGCTCCCACGGAAACGACATCGGGTCGTCGATGAGCGCTACGTCAGCCTTCTCGATGTCCGCGAGCAGTGCCGGGCCCGCCGCGGAATCGTCATGGTCGCCTGGCGCGATGGTGGAGCCACCGAGGCGTCCGGTGTAACGCAGCACCTTCACGAGGCGGCGTCGCCCCAGGTCTCGAGCATCCGGCGGAAGCCTTCGGTTCGGCGCAGCGCAGGGCCAGCGGGTGAGGACGATAGGCGGTTGAGCGTCCACGAAAAGTCCTGCGCCATCAAGTTGCGTTCGTGACGGATGGTGTCGCGCTCGATCGCGGCCAGATCGAGTTCGGCTTCAACTTCGGCGAGTCGTCGTTGAAGATGGCCAGCCTCGTGGCGAAGGAAGTCGAGTTCGGCTTTCTCATCAGCGGTTATCGGGGTGACCGGAGTGAGCCCAAGATCGTTCATGGACACAGAGCGTACTTGCGAGCGTGCGGCTAGGCCTGAATCGACCGCAGCACATCACCGAACTCAGCACGTTCGCGTTCGAGAGTGTGGGCGCGTACGGTCTCGGCCCCTCCGGCAAGCAGTCGGCTCCGTAGTTCGGCGTTGTCGCGCAACGAGCGAAGCGCGCCAAGGTGGCTGTCGACATCGTCATAGGTGGCGACAAGAGCATTCTTGTCGGCCCGCACGTATGCCTCGTTTCCTCCAACGAGGGCAGTCACCACAACCGCACCTGCCGCCATGGCCTCGAGCCCGGGAAGGTAGAAGCCTTCCTCGACCCCGGGTGTGCAAAGTACGACGTCGGCACCGTGGTACCGATTGCGCAAGCTCGGCCATCCAAGGGCGGTTCGAACGGCGATGAAGGCCAAGGTGGGGTCGTCGCCGGCAGCCTCGGCCACTCGATCCCCGAGGTCGGATTTCCATGTGGTGTACAGAACTCGAAGTCGACGCTCGCTAACCGAGGCCGCTTCAGGCCGACCCCCGAAATAGTCGCAGTCGTGTCCTTCGACGATCGTATGGACATCGTGGCGGGTGTTGACTATCGGCGCCACCACGTCGGCGACCTGATTTGATACGACGATGCGCGTCATCGGGCGGTGGAGCAGTCGATAGTTCAGTCCATCATTCCAAGCTGGAGTTGCGTGGCGGGTGCCTTGCACAAGGTGGATCAATCTGTTCCTCAGCGGCTCGTGCTGGGCGAGCTCGATCAGGCGATGGTGGGTTGGTTCGGTAAACAGAACGGTCGCTCCGGCCTTGATTTCGAGCTCGTCAAGGAGCCGCATCGTGACCCTGTCGTGACCGAGCAGACGGCGGTAGACGGGAAGCGTGGTGACCGGGTCGTGGCTGCCGGTGGGTAGTGGCGGCGCCCAGATGGTGGTTGCTATTCCAAGGACAGCGCAGTGTTCGGCGTAGTCGAGCACTTTGATAACGCCTCCGGCGAGTCCCCAGAATGGAACGAGAACCTCGATGCTCGCCGGCAGGTCTTGCCGGGTCATGTCAACTCGTTCAATCGCTCGCTCGCATGGCGCAACGCGGCATCAGGGGCGAACCGAGTGAGCGAGGCTTGCCGTGCTCCGGCGGCTTTGGCAGCCACGATTACTGGGTCGGCAAGTTCGTCGACGACGTGTTGCCACTGCGTGGCATTTGATGGGTCGAGCACCCAGCCAGCGTTGTTGGCGGTCACGATGTCGCTGATCTCGGAATCGACTGCGTGGATAAGGGGCACGCCGAGTCGCATCGCAACCGCACTTCGGGTGATCATTGCGAACCGACGCTCTGGCGACGGGGCGAAGACATCGACCATGGCGTCCATCGACTGCACCCAAGCAGCGAATTCGGAGAAGCCCAGCGGCCCGGCGTGGCGAACTGCTGCGTCGGGCAGCGCACACGTTGGAACCGAATCGGAATTCCCGCCCCAATGTCCAGGCAACAGTGCATGGAGCTCGTACCCGGCGTCGACGAGGCGTTGGTGTCCGGGATGAACCTCGTCGAGCGTCGACCACTGTTGGGCGTACCCGGCAATGCCCAGACGCACCGCCCGACCATCGAGCGGCTTGGGGTTGTCCAACGCCGCTACTTCGTGGGGGAGCGGTACGGGCATGTCAACCACGGTGACTTCGACGTCTCCGGCGGGGCCGGTGCCGAATTCGCTGCGCCACTTGGCGACGTCATCGCGGTGCAACCACTCGTGGGCGTAGTCAAGTTTCCGGGCGCCGTTCACCCACACCGCGTTGGCAAGCCCCAGGGCTCTGGTCTTGACCGCCGTGAGGTCCGCGATTTTACGCTCGAGTTCTGCCGCTGGCGACCCCGTGCTTGCCTCGAGTTCGAGGACCTTAGGTGCGAAGAGGTCGTAAACGAAGTGAACGCCGTCGCGTGGATGCAGATGGGGAGTGAGGTTCGCATTGATGAAGACAACGGCATCAGGCTCGATCCCATCGATCAACGCCATGAACGCAGGCGGCGCGACTACCCGTGCACCTACAGGTGCGGGTGGAACGTCGGCGCCAAAGAGCTGAGCTAACAGATCTTCGGGAACGGCGACGGTGACCTCGTGGCCATAGGAGCGAAGACCCTCGGCGATACCGGCTGCTCGGAGCCCGGGTGCTGCCACCGGAACGTTGAAGCCGGGGATCACATCGTTGGAGAGAACGATGACGCGCATCGGTTATGGCTGAGGCACAAAGTCGGTCGTCGGGCGTTCGCGACGGAACCACGCCATGGCCGCAAGGCCAGCCGCGGTAGCGAGGGTGACCACGACCGAGATGTTCGTCGCCACCCCAAGCGCCGCACATGCACCGCCGGCGATAAACATGCCGATGACGATCAGGAGTAGCCGAACCACCACGGGAGACGTGCCGGGCGCAGCTTGGGCTCGGATGGATTCAAGGATTCCGCCAAGCCCGATCGACAAGACCCCAAGGCCGAGTGCGACCGCAGCGAAATGATCGGTGCTGAGCAGTTCGAACGGGTCGTTGCGGCCTGGGAGAAGTCGTTCCGAGATCGCAAAGTGGAAGCCGATCCAGGCGGCGACGGCACCGGTGGTGGCGCCGAGCAGCATGCGCCAGGTGCGTTCACCGCGAAGGCTGAGCGCAACCAGTCCACCGGCCACAAGGGTGAGGCCCATCAGCGCGATGAGCGTGTTGGCCACCGGTCCAACGAAGAGGACAGCGGCGACGCCGACGACCCAGCCCCCGACCATCATCCGCAGTGGGACGGCCGAGTCTTGCTTGATTAGTTGCGGTTCGAAAGAGAAGCTCATGGGATAACGGGCCGCCTGCCCGGGGTAACGCTACTCAATGGAAGCCGTCGGTCCCAGTAGCCTCGCTGCATTCTGTGACGCCGTCGAATTTGCCGACGACCGGGTCGCCTAGATTTACAGCTCGGAGGCGAGCTCGGCCTTCTTCTCTGCGATTCGTTCGACGAGCCGTTGATAGGTCTCAACTGGCTGAGCGCCGGGCACGGCGAACGAGTTCTCGAACACGACAGTGGGCACTGCAGTGACGTTGCTTTGGATCGCTGCGTTGTGCTCGTCAATGACCATCTTGGTGAAGCTCTGCTGGTTCTCTCGAGCCACAGCCTCGAGGGCGTCTCGGTCGATGCCAATATCAGCTGCGAGGTCGAGGAGGGTGTCGGCATCGCTTATGTTGCGATTCTCGGTGAAGTACGCGGTGAGCAATCGATGGTGGTAATCGTCGGCGCGCTCGGGCGCCATTGCTGCCACTGCCTTGTGGGCGACCTGGGCTGGCACACTCGAAGACGGCTGATCCTCATCACTGGCCCAAACGTTAAAGGTGGTTTCGGGCTCTTGTTCGCCCGGGTTCAACCAGCTCTTCGTGTACTCGACAAACTTCTCGCGGTTTGTGGTCTTGGGTGCTTCTGGGCGAAGCAGAAAGGTCTTCCATTCGACCTCGATCTGATCGCCCACTTCTTCAACGAGTTGGTCGAGACGCACGGTCGCGACGTAACACCAAGGTCAAAGGAAGTCGGAGTAGACCGTGAGGTGAACCGGGTCGCTCGTGATATTCGTCGTGGTCATGGAACCAACGTAGCGCCGACTACTGGAGGAAGTCTGCGGTAGCTGCCCTCGCCGCCTTGGCCGCAGCGTTGAACGCAATCGAACCGATCGACGCGCGGCGCACGCCCGCTGAGGCCAGTTCGGCGGTGGATGGCCCGTGTGGGTAGGCAAGAACGTTGACTGCGCTCGCCGTTTCGCTAACGACAAGTTCGATATCGGCGAGCTCGGTCAGCCCCGGTGCGTAGAGGCACTCGGCGCCAGCATCGCGGAACGCGATCAGGCGGGCGATCGAGTCGTCCAGGTCGTCGATTCCGTAAAGGTGGTTCTCTGCTCGGGCGGTGAGCACGATGTCGAATCTGGCGCATGCGGCCACAGCTTCGGCGACCGCCTCGGTAGCGCGTGACATCGAGTCGATGGCCGAGGTCGCCGGGTTGTAGTCCTCGATGGAGACTCCGGCTGCCCCGGCTTCGGCGAGGAGTTCGACGGTCCGGGTTATACCTCCGGGCGCTTCGGGGAAGAGGCGTTCGCTGTCGACGTTGAGCGGGACGGCGATGAACGCCGTGAGGTCGGCGACATGGGCGACGAGTTCGTCGCGAGAAACTTCCTGGTCGTCCTTGCCGATCGTGCGGCCAAAGCCTGCGCTTGTGGTGGCGAGCGCTTGTGCTCCGAGTTCCTGCATCATGCGTGCTGATCCGCGGTCCCATGGGTTGGGCATTGCAAAGAAGCCAGATTCGTGGAGTGCGCCGAATTCGGCGGCCATGGCCCGTTGTGTGCTCTGGGAGGCCGGTGTTGCTGAGTCGCCGAGGCAGTGGGCCCAACGGTCTTGGCTCTGGCCCGGGTCACGTCCAACGTTGCGGACCAGTGGCGACGAGCGCTGTGCCAGTGCTGCGAGGGTTGCATCGACCTCGTCGACGTTCTCGAATTCGTGAAGCCGTTCGCCTCGTTGGCGGAGTTCGCCCGATGTTTGTTCTCCACGCAAACCCAGGACGGTGATAACGGCAAGTTCGGCGGGGGAGAGCGGTAGGACCTCGGTGGTCACATGACGGTGCTTCCACGCCCGTGAGCCCGTTGGCTTTTGGCTACGGGCGAAGCCGCGTTCGCGAAGCGACTTCACCGCTTCGTCAACATCGGTTTCTGACAGGTCCATGACGGGGTCGCGACTGGTCTTTTGGTTGCACGCTGACCGAAGCGAGTTTGTGCTGAGCGGGTACTGGTCTGGGGTGGTGTGTTCTTTCTCGATCAAGGCGCAGAGCGCTCGAATTTCGTTGTCCGAGAGGTCGAGTTCGAGGTGGGTGTCCATGCCCAAACACTAGTGGTCTTGACGGATCTGCTGTCTTCCACTTGAATGTACGTACATTTGGACATTCGGGTGACGGCAGACACAAAGCAGGCAACCCTTGTCGCCACTCGGAAGCGTCCATCCGATCTCCAATTGAGGAACCCATCATGATGATCTTTGAACAGCACTACTTGGATTGTCTGTCGCAAGCGTCGTACTTCATTGGAGATACCAGCTCGGGTAGGGCGGTAGTCGTTGATCCCCGCCGCGACATAGCGCCCTACCTCGAGACGGCGAAGGAGCACGGTCTCTCGATCGAGCTCATCGTCGAGACGCACTTTCACGCCGACTTCTTGTCTGGCCATCTCGAGATGTGTGCGGCCACCGGAGCCGAAATTGCGTACGGCAGTGAGGCCGAAACCGACTTCGCTTCTCGCAAGCTCGCAGACGGTGAGCGCATCAACCTCGGCGAAGTTGAACTTGAAATTCTGCACACGCCCGGACACACGCCCGAGTCGATCTGCATCGTCGTGTACGAAAACGTCAACGCCGCGCCCTATGGCGTTCTGTCGGGAGACACTTTGTTCGTCGGGGACGTAGGGCGCCCCGACCTTTTGTCATCAAAGGGCGTTACCAGCGAAGAACTCGCCGGACAGCTGTACGAGTCGCTGCACACAAAGCTGTTGACTCTTCCCGACGAGACCCAGGTGTTTCCGGGCCATGGTGCCGGTTCGTCGTGCGGCAAGAGCCTCTCGTCAGATACCTCGTGCACGATCGGGAAGCAGCGAGCGACAAACTACGCGTTGGCCGACATGAGCCGCGACGAGTTCATCGCCGTAGTCACCGACGGGCAGTCTCTTCCGCCGAGCTACTTCTCCTACGACGCGACGCTCAACCGCCAGGAGCGCCCGTTGCTCGACGAGTTCACCGCGCCGACACCTTGCTCGGTCGACGAGGTACTCCACCATCGCGATAGCGGTGCAGCCATCCTTGATACTCGGTCACCCGACGAATTCGCCACGGGACATCTCGCGAACTCGATCAACATCGGTCTTGCGGGCCGGTACGCCGAGTTCGCAGGCGGCGTTCTCCAACCGGAATTACCGATCGTGCTCGTCGCCGAACCAGGCAAGGAGCTCGAAGCAAAGGTGCGGCTCGCTCGGATCGGATTCGACAACGTCGTCGGGTTTCTAGCCGATCCCGGCGAGCTCACCTCGCTTGCTGACCGGGCCGACCTCGTGGTGCAGAATCGGCGAGTTGACGTTGCGGCAATGGTCGAAGAGATGGCGTCCGTACCGAACGTGCAGGTGGTCGATGTCCGACAGCCCGGCGAAACCGAAGGCGGCATCATCGAAGACGCCATCTGCATCCCCCTGACCCGGCTCAACGAACGCCTGGGTGAGCTCGACCCAAGTCGGCCAACGCTCGTGTACTGCGCTGGTGGCTTCCGCTCGTCAATCGCAGTCAGCGCCATGGTCGGCGCCGGTTTCACCGACATTGCCGACCTTCTCGGCGGGTACGGTGCATGGTGTGAGGCGCACGCATCAGTTTAGGAACAGCCATGATTGACCTTCTGCCCGACCGCTTACCTTGGTTCATCGGTGGGCCAATCCTTGGCTTGCTTATCGTCGGCCTCTTCGTTCTGGCCAACCAGCCACTCGGTGCCAGTGGCGCCTACGTGCAGACATCTGGGCTGCTGCGGGGCCGTGACAACGTCGTCGTTTGGCGAGTGTGGTATTTCATTGGGCTGTTCGTCGGCGGGTTTCTTGCCACCCGGGTCTTCCGAGAGGCATCCGGGCTTCGCTCGGGGTATGACGCCCTGCGAGAGGCGTTTCCACTCGGCGTGACCATCCCGCTGGTGCTTGGCGGCTCGATCTTGCTTGGCTATGGCGCTGCGGTAGCTGGCGGCTGCACCTCTGGCCACGGCATGTGCGGAACCGCCCAACGGTCACCGGCGAGCATGGCCACCACAGGTACCTTCATGGCCACAGCGATCATCACTACCGCAGCCCTTGGGGTGCTCACCGGGGGTGCGCTGTGAACCCGAAGTCGGCCAGCCTCAACATCATTGGTCTGGCGTTCGGGATTCTGTTCGGCGGCGTCCTTGGAGCCTCGAACCTCCACGAGTACGACACGATCCACAACATGCTCTCGTTTGAAGAGCTCGACGTCTTTTGGTTTATGGCATCGGCTATTGCGGTCTCGGCACCGCTGCTTTGGCTACTCGAGCGCCGCGGTGTGAACACCCCGTTCGGCGGTGAACTGTCGTTATCTCGGTCGAAGCCCGAAGCACGCCATATCAAGGGCGGCGCGCTGTTCGGAATCGGGTGGGCGGTTGCTGGCACATGTCCAGCGCCGGCCCTTGTAATGCTCTCGTCAGGCGCTTTGCTCAGCCTCGTCTCAATTCCTGGAATCTTCCTTGGATTGCATCTTCGAGAGCGCCAGCAACGAGGCGACGCGTCAGCGGGCGACGGCGAACACCGCAACCTGGTGAGCGTGTCTTCGTAGCTCCAGGTAGATCATGGGGTCTGACCCCACGATTGACCGAGCACAAAAGTTCGGTGCCCAAGAAGCGGTGCTCAGGGACTGAGAAATCAATGGTTTTCGCCCGAGCGGTGAACGATGGGGTCTGACCCCATCGTTGACATCAAAGCTGTTGTGAGCCGAAGGGGCAGTGGCGGCAGTTGTTTTCGCAGCATGACCCGCGAGCTAGGTGATGTAGCTCGGTCATTGTGAGAAAGCCGGTGAGCGGGTCGATGTAGTATTCGTCGCCACGGGCGACCGCCTTGTCGTGCAGACGGGCGATCCTTTCAGCCTGGTCGTCAGATCCGTCACTCATGAAATCACCGCGTCAACGCATCGGTCGTCGAGGGCGCCTTGTGACCATCGGGGCCACACCCCTCGAATCGCCGCGCGGGTAGCTTCGGTCCACGAGATGGCCTCGGGTGCAGCGATGCGGCGAACGGTCTGGCGAATGGAAGATCCGGTCACCTCGTATCCGGCCCACACGCCGGGGTAGTCGGCGGTTGAGCCAACCTCGGTAAAGGTCACGCCGTTAGGGCCAAGCGAGTGGCGGCGGTTCCGATGGGTGTGCCCGGAGCTAATGAAGAGCAATCGGTTTGCCTTCGCCAGCTCGTTCACGACCGGCATTGCGTTTGTCGATGGCGTGCCCGGTGGCCAGAACCACGGGAGTGGCGCGCGCTGAATGTTGTGGTGCAGCCCAAGAAACACAAGCGAGTCGATGGTGGCGGCGTCGAGCAGCTCATCTCGTAGTCGAGCAAGATCGCCGCTGCCTTGGCCGGGCTTGCTCGTGTCCCCAAGGATTAGACGTGCTCCGGCGAGATCGTGCACCTGCACAGCGTCACTTGGAACACCGAGCAACTTGGCGCCGTCGGTTGGGTCGAGTTCGCGGGTTTTCCACTGATCATGATTGCCCGGAGTAAACAAGTACGGCAGGGAAGTGTCGGCAAACATCTTTTGGGCGAGATCCCATTCACTGACGACGCCGGTGTCGGTCAGGTCACCCTTGACCAACATGACCTCGGCGCCCCACGCTGCTGCTTCGGCTAAGGCTGCACGCCCGCACCGCAACGCATACGGAACGTCGTGGTCGTCGGTGATCGACCGTGATGGGCCGAACTTCGCTGCGCCGAGGTGAACATCGGAGATCGTTGCAAAGCGAGCCAGGACGGGGCCGAACGACGGTGCCGTTCGCAGGTGAAGTTCGCCGAGACTGCGACCGTCGCCATCGGAGAGCACCGCTTCGTACTCGGTTTCGGCGGACAAACCCTCCACCTCGATGACCGCGGCGCCCAAAGTCGTGGCCGCGACAATGTGCTGGCCCGCAATATCGACCGACACCGAATCGGTGGACGCTCGGAGGATGAGTTGTGCGGATCGTTCGTCGACGGCGAACACCTCTTGGTCCGCCAGCGCCGTAAAGGGCGCGGTGAAGCGGACGCGGCTTCGAGACACTGGACGAGTGGGCACGAGCTAGAGAGCGTCCGACAGTTCTTCGACCACTCGTGCGGCGAACTCGGCGTTGACGGCCAGGCGCTCGAGGTGCTGGTCGAGCTGCTTTTGTCCTTGGGGAAGTGGTCGGTCAGCAAAAAACGCGGCAACGTCGGCAGCGGCAGCAGGAGTGGTGAGCGAACGGACACCGGTGAGCATCCGCACAATGGTGTTGGCCGGGAACTGTTCGTTGATCGACTCCCATGAGTCGCGAATCGTTGCCCATGTCTCTGCGCCGTTGGCTCGGTTCATCATGGCCTGAGCCAGCACAAACGGAGCATTCTGGGAACGGATAGACCCATCTAACGCCATCGTGGTCAGCTCGCGAATCTGCTCGGCACCAGGGAACCCGGGCATTGCGTACAGGTTGCGAATCTCGGACTGTGGATCTTCGGCGTTCTCGAAGCCAGCCCGGAAGGCTGCGAAGTCATCGGCGGTGCCGTTTGCGGCGATGATCTTCATCGACGCTGACCGGAGTTCTGGGTCGGGGTTGTCAGCAGCCAAGATGCCTCGAGCTCGGCTAACCGCTTCGGTCCGTTGAGTTGAATCCGCTGCGGTGAGGGTCCCGGATGCTGCAAAGAGCGTGCCTCGTAGCTGACTCGTTCGGTCGCTTTCCCCTGCCGTTGGGTCAGCCCCGAGGTGATCTTGGGCCGATGCAATGAGCCCGGCGGTCAGCGCCCCCAATCCGTCACGGTCGGCATCGGCTGCCACGTGATCAATGAAGCTCAGCGAGCCCACAACACGTTGCCACACCGACACATCATCTTCGTCGCGGTAACCGTTGAGGAGCGACAAGAAGTCGGCGATGCTCGTCTCGCCTGCGAGCGTGAGGCTCCAGGTGTCGTCGACTAACCCGAATCGCTCGACCGCCTGGAGGTCGCCAACTCCGCTCTGGCCAAGCGCGGCCAGCTTCGAGCTTGGCAACTTCACTCGATAGAAGCCGTTGCCGGCGTTGTTGAACGTGGCGATCGACGCTGATGGGATGGGAAGTTCGACTTTGTCACCGTGGAGCTCGACGGTCGATATTGCGCCGTCGTCAGCCCGAACCTGGACCGGTACCGACCACGTGCCAGCGTCACCCTCGCCCGAGTAGGTGAAGCGACGTTGGCAGATGTGGTTGTCGTCCTCGATCTCGATAACCGGATAGCCGCCTTGGAAGATCCACGTTTCCATCGCGTCGGTGACCGGCCGGCCAGCAATGTGCTCGAGGGCATCCCACAGATCGTGGGTTTCGGTGTTCTTGTAGAGGTGCTTGGTGAGGTAATGGCGAATGCCATCGCGGAAGGTCTCTTCCCCGAGCCACTGTTCGAGCATGCGAACAACCGCAGCACCCTTCTCGTAGGTGAGCAGGTCGAACATGCCTTCGGCATCGGCTGGCGAGATCACCGGAAACTCGATCGGGCGTGTGGCCTCGAGGCTGTCAATATCGAATGCTGCGCTTCGACTGATGCCAAAGCTGGTCCAGCGCTGCCACTCGGGCCGGAAGTTGTCGGTGGCCTTCATCTCCATGAACGTGGCGAAAGCTTCGTTCAACCAGATGCCGTTCCACCAACCCATGGTCACCAAGTCGCCGAACCACATGTGGGCCAGCTCGTGGTTGATCACGTCGCACACGTTCTGCAGTTCGGGTTGGGTGGCCGTGTCGGGGTCGACCAAGAGCAGGATCTCTCGGTAGGTCACGCAGCCAAGGTTCTCCATGGCTCCCATCGCAAAATCTGGGAGGGCGATCATGTCGAGCTTGTCGGTCGGGTACTTGATTCCGTAGTACTCCTCGAAGTACTCGAGAGCGGCGACAGCGACCTCGAGCGCAAACGCCGTGAGATGACCCTTGCCTGGGCGATGGACGATGCGAACTGGCACGTCGCCAGCGAACGCCGCATCGGAAATTTCGAGGGGTCCAACGACGAAGGCGACCAGATAGGTGGACATCGGCATGGTTTCGGCGAACTCGACAGCGACGAGGCCGTCTGAACGGTCCGACCGGCCGGTCTCGGCGCCGTTGCTTACCGCGGTGAACTGTGGGTCGACTACCAGAGTGATCGCGAACGTGGCCTTCATGTCGGGCTCGTCCCAACACGGAAACGCACGGCGAGCATCGGTCGACTGAAACTGGGTGGTGGCGATGGTGTGTTCGACGCCGTCGTCGTCGGCGAAGGTCGAACGATAGAAGCCCTTCAATGTGTCGTTGAGTTCACCAGAGAAGCTTGCGGCGAAGGTGACTGGTCCAGGCGCTCGTTCGGCTCCGAGTTCGACGATGAGTTGTTCGGTGTCTTCGTCGATCGTGAACGGAGCCGTTTCGCCATCGATCGTGACCGAGCTCAGGTCGAGGTCGGCAACGTTGCACACCAACTGGCTCGTCGGTTCGACGACCTCGGCGGTGACGGTGACAGAGCCGGAGAATTGGTGTGCCGACAGGTCGGGTTGGATCTCGACGGAGTATGCGGACGGAAGAATCGAGCGAGGCAATCGGTACGACATGAGTCCTTCTTATCGGCTGGAGGGTCGGGATGGTAGAGCGCTGCAGAAACCACTGAGCGATACGTGAAGCCCAAGCACGGCTCCCCGCGTGGCGAATGGTACCTTCGAAGGCCGTGGCCGGATCGGATTCCGGCGAGGAGAGAGTCATGAGTACTGCCGAAGTTGTCGGTGTCGGAAACGCCATCGTCGACGTTATTGGTCAGGTCGGGGACGAATTCATTTCTGAACACAACCTCAATCGGGGGTCGATGACACTTATCGACGAACCTCGGGCCGAGGAACTCACGGGCCTTATGCCTGAGGGGCTGAAAGAGTCGGGCGGGTCGGCTGCCAACACGATGGTTGGTGTTGCCTCGTTCGGCACAAGTGCCGCCTACATTGGCAAGGTTCGTAACGACGAGCTTGGTGCGGCCTTCATCGATGACATTCGCAAAGCTGGGCTCGCCTTCGACAGCACGCCAGCCACCGATGGGCCAGCAACGGCACGCTGCCTCATTCAGGTCACCCCCGACGGACAACGCACCATGAACACATTTCTTGGGGCGAGCTCGATGCTCACCACTGCCGACATCGACGAACAACTCGTGGCCAACGCGAAGGTCTTGTATTGCGAGGGGTATCTGTGGGACCTCGAAGAGGCCAAGGCCGCCATCCGCAGCGCAATGGACATCGCCCGAGCCAACGGTGTGACCGCATCGCTCACCCTGTCGGACCCATTCGCCGTCGACCGTCACCGCAACGAATGGCTCGACCTCATCTCCGACAAGGTCGACCTGCTCTTTGGTAACAGCGATGAGGTCGAATCATTGTTGGGCACCGATGACCACGACCAAATCGTGTCGAAGCTCCGAGCAATGACCCAAACCGCGTGCATCACGCTGGGACGCGAAGGCTCGATGATCATCACCGCTGATGAGGTGCTGCAGATCCCCGTCGTTGAAGTCGACAAGCGAGTTGACACCACCGGCGCGGGCGACCTCTACGCCTCTGGTGTTCTTGCTGGCCTGGCCCAGGGCAAGAGCCTCTTCGACGCTGGCCTAATGGGAAGCTGCGCCGCAGCCGAAGTGATCAGCCACATCGGCGCACGCCCCCTTCAAAAGCTCGCGACCCTCTGCTAGCCGACGCGTGCACTGCGTCTGGTTGGCCAGGTCGTTGATGCTTTGCCTTAGGCGCAGACGGCCTCAAGTTCGACGTCGATTGTTATAACGCTCGCCGGGTTGCTCGTGGTGTGGAACCCACTCCACCAACAGAACTCATCATCAGGGAACTCTGCCTCTACCCCGATCGTTCCCCGGGCGATCTCGTTCGGAATATCGATCGTTCCCGTGTCATCGAGAAACCCGACGACGACGGTCTCTGAACCGGACGCGGATCGAACCTCGAAGGTGGTGAGATCACCTTGGTACACATCTTCGATGACGTCCTCGGGGCTGAACGTGAACGTCACCCGTCTAAAGCCTTCCTCAGGGCCTGTTTCAGCATCGGCCGCGGGAACGGAGTCGATCGGCTCATCATCACCCGCGCCCGCTGTCTGCTCGGAGCCGCAGGCCGCTAGCAGGATGGCGAGGACGGAGATCGCAAGCATCTTCGTGAAGTTGTTGATTGTTTCCATGCGTCTGTTACGGCCGTAGCTGCGATGTAGTTCCCGAGCCTTGTAGCTATGCGTCTCCCTGCTTTCGAACATTACTATCGAAGCCATGGACCAGCTGTTAGACGATGAGCAGGCGATCGAGCGCATCTTTGCCCACATCGACAACAAGACGACCGACCTTGGCGACACCGTTTGGCACGCCCCAGTGGAGCAGTACTACGCACCCGACCGCTTCGAGGCCGAGCTCGCAATGTTGCGGCGGTTGCCGGTTCCGTTCTGTCCGTCCGCTGCCTTGCCCGAGGTGGGCAGTCACATTGCGCGAACTTCTGCGGGCACGCCGCTACTTGTGGTTCGGGGCGCAGATGGCGTTGTGCGGGCGTTCATCAATGCGTGTCGACATCGCGGCATGAAGGTGGCTGAAGGTAGTGGGTGTGCCAAGGCGTTCACGTGTCCGTATCACGCATGGACCTACAACCTGGAAGGGGCGCTCAAGGGAGTGCCGGGCCGATCGGGCTTTCCCGACCTCGACACGAGCGAGCATGGCTTGGCTGAGGTTCACGCAGCCGAGTCAGGCGGCATGGTGTACGTCGCTCAGGATGCGCCGATCGACGATGCTTTTCTTGAGCGCTCGCTCGACTACTTCACACCTGGCCAAGAGATATTCGACGAGAGCGAGTTGGTCGACGAGGCGAACTGGAAGCTGCTGAGCGAAACGTTCCAAGAGGGCTACCACATCAAGTCGCTACACCGGGACTCGTTCTTCCCGTACGGGTTGGACAACACCACGCTGGTCGAGACGTTCGGTGCGAACTCGCGGGTCATCTTCCCATTCCGTCGCATCGAGAAGATTCGAGACACTGCCCCAGGAGACCGGAAGCTCGCCGGTGTAGCGACGTCGGTGTATCACCTGTTTCCGAACGTGCACATTGCCGTGCTGTCGAAACACACGAGCATGGTCGTGCTCGAGCCGATCAGTCCGACGCATACACGGTGGTTTGTGTACCGCCTGCTCAACGAGCATGCGGACGGGACACCAATACCTGTCGAAGAAGCACGGCGTGACGCCGACTTCGTCAACGACTTTGGCCAAGACGAAGACCGCGCCGCGGCTCGTGCCATCCAAGAGTCGGTGGCGACCAAGGCGAATTCCCACTTCACCTTCGGTCACTTCGAGAAGGCCATCGTCAACTTCCACCAGCACCTCGCGCTACATCTTGATTCATAGCCTTGATTCGTAGCCAACCTCGTGATTTCGACTGCTGCCAAATTTCGTGTAGCTGCGGATGGAAGACGGTTGGGTTTCGCCGACTTGCGGTCTGATACCACGCGGCTAACGTTCCGCTACTTAGCGGGAACATGTCTGAGGGGGGTTCCGTCACGTGAAGAAGGTTGTGCTTGGCGTTGACCAGCTACGTACGCAGTTCAACACTGCGGACGGGACTGTGCACGCGGTAAACGGCATCAGCTTTGATCTTCACGAGGGCGAGTTCCTCGGTGTCGTCGGTGAAAGTGGCTCGGGTAAGAGCGTCACCATGATGTCGCTGCTGCAGCTGATCCCCATGCCGCCGGGCGAGATCGTGGGTGGCACGGCCAACTTTCACGGCGAAGACCTCCTCGCAATGGACAACGATCGCCTTCGCCAGATTCGTGGTGGAAAGATCGGCTTTATCTTCCAAGATCCGATGACCTCGTTGAACCCGGTCATTACCGTCGGCAAGCAGCTCACCGAGTCTCTCGGCCTGCACACCGATATGTCGAAATCTGAAGCCAAGGCTCGGGCCGAAGACCTGCTCAACATCGTTGGCATCCCCGACCCAAAACAACGCCTCAAGAACTACCCCCACGAGATGTCGGGCGGTATGCGTCAGCGTGTGATGATCGCCATGGCCATTGCGTGCACGCCAGAAGTCATCATTGCTGACGAGCCAACGACGGCGCTCGACGTCACGATCCAGGCCCAGATCATCGATCAGGTCCGCTCCCTCCGTGAAGACCTCGGTACCGCGGTTGTCTGGATCACCCACGACCTCGCTGTTGTTGCCGGCCTGGCCGACCGAGTGATCGTCATGTACGGCGGACGCATCGTTGAAGAAGCGCCCGTCGGAGCTCTCTACAACTCGGCAAATCACCCCTACACCCACGGACTTTTGCAGTCGCTTCCTCGCCTCGACCAGAAGGGGCAAGAGCTGTACTCGATCGACGGGCAGCCCCCGAACATGCTCAACGAGCCGGTCGGTTGTTCTTTTGCGCCGCGTTGCGAATATGCATTTGATCGATGCCTGACGGAACAGCCCCTACTTCGCAACGTTGGGCTGCGCCACAAAGTGGCATGCCATTGGGACGTTGCCAACGAAGTCGAGGTGCGGCTCGGTGATGAGGTTGGCGAAGCCCAGTTCGAGGTCACCGCATGACATCGAACTCGCCGACCAACGAAGTGCTCGTCAAAGTCACCAACCTGCAACGCCATTTCCCGATCACCAAGGGAATCGTGAAGCGCCAAGTCGGGGCAGTGCGAGCGGTCGATGACGTGAGCTTCAACATCTACCGAGGTGAGACGCTAGGTCTTGTAGGCGAGAGCGGTTCGGGTAAGACCACCGTTGGTCGCGTCATCCTGCAACTCGACCGTGCCACCGGAGGTTCGGTCAACTTCGACGGCCACGAAATCGTCGGCATGGATTCGAGCACGCTCCGGTCTCTGCGTCCGCGCATGCAAACGATCTTTCAAGATCCACATGCCTCGTTGAACCCACGCATGACCGTGGCCTCGATCGTGGGCGAACCGCTCCTCGAACACCGCATTGGCAACCACGACGAACGCAATGCCACCATCGAGCGGCTGCTGTTGCAGGTTGGGCTTCATCCGTCGCACGCCAACCGCTATCCACACGAGTTCAGCGGTGGCCAGCGCCAGCGCATCGGCATCGCCCGCGCTATTGCCCTCAACCCCGAGTTCATCGTGTGCGACGAGCCGATAGCGGCGCTCGACGTGTCGATCCAGGCCCAGGTCGTGAACCTTCTCGAGGATCTCCAGCAAGAACTCGAACTCACCTACCTCTTCATCTCGCACGACCTTTCAATGGTTCGACACATGGCCGACCGCGTGGCAGTGATGTACCTAGGCAAGATCGTCGAGCTCGCCGGAGTCGACGAACTCTACGACGACCCGCTGCACCCGTACACCCAAGCGCTTCACTCGGCGGTTCCAATCCCTGACCCGTTCCATGAGAGCCACCGCGAACGTGTTGTTCTGCAGGGCGATATACCAAGCCCATCAAATCCGCCAAGCGGCTGCCGGTTCCGAACCCGCTGCCCAATCGCCGAAGATATTTGCGCCGAATCCGAGCCTGCGTTCCGGGAGGTTCGCCCCGGCCGATTCGCCGCATGCCATTTCATTGAGGAAACTGCTGTCAGCGTTCCCGCGGGAACAATCGACGATCAGGCCTCTACTGTCTGAAATACGCCAGCACCAGTTGGCATTAGGAGGGAAACCATGAAAACAAAGCAGCTATTAGTAGCTCTGCTTGCAGTGTTCGCGCTGTTGGCAGCAGCGTGCGGTAGTGATACCAGCACAACAGCGGAAGGTGACGGCGACACAACGACCGAAACCGATGCTGATACCACCGAAGACGACGCCATGGAAGATGGCGAAGACGACGGTGAGGCCATGGAGGAAGAGGAGCCGGAAGAGACTCCTGAGCCTGAGCCAGCACCTGAAGGACAGGTCGCCGGAGCGGGCGGCAACTTGCTGCTTCTCCAGTGGCAGGCACCTTCGCAGGCCAACTCGCACTTGTCATCGGGCTTCAAGGATCTCCTCGCTGGCTCGCTCGCACTCGAGCCGCTTGCGTGGATCACCCCAACCGGTGAACTGACCCCAGCTCTCGCCGCTGAAATTCCGAGCAAGGCCAACGGCGGCATCGCCGAAGACAACAGCTCGGTCACCTGGACCCTCCTCGAGGGCGTTACCTGGTCTGACGGCACCCCATTCACCGCCGACGACGTGCTCTTCACGTTCGAGTACTGCAGCGACGAGGCAACCGGTTGCTCGGGCAACTGGATCAGCAACATCGATTCGGTCGTAGTCGACAGCGACACGCAGGTCACGGTGAACTTCATCGAGCCAGCTCCATACCCATTCGAGCCATTCGTTGGCCAAGCATCGACCATCCTGCAGCGCGCCCAGTTCGCTGACTGCGTTGGCGAAGCTGCCAAGGCATGTTCAGACCAGAACTTCGCTCCAGTTGGCACCGGCCCATTCGTGATCACCGAGCTCCGTCCAGAAGACACGCTCACCGCAGTGTTCAACGAGAACTACCGCGGAGCTGCAGAAGGCAAGCCCTTCTTCGGTTCGGTAGAGATCAAGGGTGGCGGCGACGCTGAAGCAGCTGCTCGTTCGGTTCTCGAAGTCGGCGAGGCCGACTACGCCTGGAACCTTCAGGTTGCACCAGAAATCCTCGGCCCAATGGAATCTGCCGGCATCGGCCGTCTCCAGTCGGCATTCGCTGCCAACGTCGAGCACATCAACCTGAACCAGACCGACCCCAATGGCACCCCGCCATCTGAGGGCGCAGCGAACCCGCTGTTCGTCGACAACCCAGACCTGCACCGTGCGCTTTCGATCGCGATCAACCGTGACGAGCTCAACGCAGTCGGTTACGGCCCAGCTGGTAAGCCAACCTGCAACCTGTGGCCAGTAGGCGCTCAGGCGAGCACCAACAACGACTGGTGCCTCACGCAAAACACCGCAGAAGCGAACGAGCTTCTCGACGGTCTCGGCTACCTCGACACCGATGGCGATGGCGTCCGCGAAGCTGACGGCGTCCCACTCGAGTTCGACTTCGTCACCTCGACCAACGGTGTGCGCCAGAGCAACCAGGAGCTCGTCCGAGCTCACTGGGCAGAAATTGGTGTCCAGGCCAACATGCTTAACGAAGACGCATCGCTGTTCTTCGACGGCACCTGCGCATCCGACGTTTGCATCTGGAAGTTCTTCACCGACATCCAAATGTTCACCAACGGTGCATCGGCCCCATACGCAGGTACGTACCTGAACGGTTACACCTCAGACAAGTTCCCAACCGCAGCTTCGAGCTGGGGCGGAGACAACATCCCACGTCTGAACAACGCTGACTACGACGCACTCGAGCTCGAGCTTCGTTCGGTCTCACTTGATGATCCTCGGTTCACCGAGATCGTTGTCGAGATGAACGACATCGTTTCGAACACCGCAGTCATCCCGCTTATCCACCGTGCTAGCGCTTCCGCCTTCTCGAACACCATCGACGGCACCGGCGAGCTCAACGGTTGGGACAGCGAGTACTACAACATCGAAGACTGGTTCCGCACCGAGGGCTAGTCCTCAAATCGGAAGTACTTCACTGACAGTTGGTGGTGGGGCGTTGGCCCCACCACCTTCTGTTCTCGTTATTTCTTGGGTGCCTGGGGGAGTCCTGAATGGCAAAGTTTTTTCTACGAAGAGTGCTGCTCGCCATACCAACGTTGTTGGTGTTGAGCCTCATCTTCTTCGCGATTCTGGATCTCGCCCCAGGCGACCCGACGAGTCAGCTACCGCTGACGATCTCCGCCGAAATTCGCGAGGCCATTCGCGAATCGCTCGGCTTGAACGAACCCTTTCTAGTTCGATGGCTCAGTTGGCTCCGGCTAATGGTCATCAACGAACCACTCCACATCTTCCAAGAGTGGACCGGCATCTGCTTTGGCGACGAGGTCCTCAACTCAGATGACGTGCTGGTGTGTGCCGAGCCCGACCGCATCATTTCCTGGTCGTCTCGTTCTCCGGCGATGAACACCGTCTACGAGCGCATGCCGCAGACGTTGTGGGTGCTTGGCCTCGCACTTGTCTTCGGCTTCATGCTCGCAGTTCCGATCGGCACCTTGCAGGCAGTCAAGCAATACTCATGGTTCGACAACATCGGTTCGGTTGTCACCATGCTTGGTTTCAGCGTTCCCGTCTATGTCATCGGGCCGCTCTTTATTTGGATCTTCTCGGTCAAACTCGGCTGGCTGCCGACGTTTTACAAAACCACCCATGACGTCAAACTCACCGAGTGGTCGACGATCTGGTTCCAGATCAAACAGTTACTTATGCCTGTAGGTGTGCTGACGCTGTTCAACGCAGCATCATTTGGCCGCTTCATGCGCGGCTCGGTTCTTGAGAACCTCAACGAGGCCTACGTGCGAACCGCCCGTTCGAAGGGTCTGAAGGAACGGCTAGTGGTGAACCGCCACGTTGTTCGCAACAGCGTGATCCCGGTGGTCACCTTGCTTGCCCTGGCCATTCCTCAGATCTTTGGCGGTGCAATTATCACCGAGAACATCTTCCGCATCAATGGCCTCGGACAGCTGCTGTTCGTGTCCATTGGCCAAAGCGACATCCCGATGGTTCAGTCGCTCATCTTTGTGTTTGCGGTGCTCGTTGTGTTCTTCAACATTGTCGCCGACGTGATGTACGGCTTCCTCGACCCAAGGATTCGCTATGACTGATGTTGCGAAGGGCCCGCACGATGCGGTCGATCCGCTCGAGGACATGGGCGAGTTCCGCTCGCTCAAGTCCGACGTATGGCGCCAATTCCGTAAACACAAGGGGGCAATGACCGGAATCATCGTCCTCGTGCTCATCACCTTTGCGTGCTTCGTTGGGCCGTTCTTGTTGCCATTCGACATCCGCACACCCGATGTGGTGAACGCCAACAAGAGCCCCGAATGGCCCCACATCATGGGCACCGACAACCTTGGCCGGGATGCATTCACCCGCACGCTCGTTGCTGGCCGCATTTCACTACTGGTCGGCTTTGTAGCGATGGCGGTTTCGATCGTCCTGGGCGTGCTCGTCGGTGTACTTGCTGGTTACTTCAAGAAGCTCGACTGGATCCTCATGTGGATCACCGACCTGTTCTTGTCGATGCCGCTGCTGCCGGTTCTGCTGGTTGTGATTGTGCTGTTCCGAGACCCGATCCAAGAACGGCTGGGTCTGGGTTTGGGCACCTTCGTGCTCATGATCTCGATCGTGGGTGGAACGAGCTGGATGTCGACGGCCCGAATCGTTCGCGGCGAGGTGCTATCGGTCAAAGAGGAAGAGTTCATCCTCGCTAGTCGCAGCGTGGGTACGAAACCTCGTCGCATTGTCACCCGGCACGTTCTTCCGAACGTGTTAAGTCCCGTGATCGTGGCGGCGTCGCTCGGCATCGCCATTGCGATCATCACCGAATCAGCGGTGTCGTTCCTCGGCCTCGGTTTTCCGATCGACGTTCCGACGTGGGGCAGCTTGCTCAACGATGCGCGAAACCGCATCTCGTTGAACATTTGGCTGCTCGTAGGTCCAGGTGCGTTGTTGTCGGCAACGGTCTTTAGCGTCAACTTCATTGGCGACGGCCTCCGCGATGCACTGGACCCGAAGGGTCGCAGCGCGGGGTAGCCCCGAAGGGTCGCAGCGCGGGGTAGCCCCGAAGGGTCGCAGCGCTGGTTGGGCCCTCTGGGGCGCGATGGATTGCTTCTGGGGTACCGCTAGGTTGACCTTCGGCGTAGTTGGACGGGAGACCACATGGGCGAGGGCGACAGCGCGGTCGCTATCGATGACACTCGGGCTACGGCGCGGGCGGGGTTTCGGCTGGTCTACAACTTGGTTCGGCCTCACTGGATACCTTTTGCCGTGTCGGTTTTTGGTGCAGGCGTTTTCGCCGCGGGCACCGTTGCGTCGGCCAGCATCCTCGGCTGGGTAACCGACCGGGTCATTATCGACACGTTCGACGAGAGCGCCGTTGCCGCCGGGGTCGGCACTGCTGGTCTTGCCATTGTGCTGTTGGCCATCATCCGTGCCATTGGAGTGGTGGTGCGGCGTTACTACGCCGGTATGACCTCCGAGCTCGTCGAGCGCACCGTTCGAGATGACTTGGCCGAGCAATATCTGTCGCAGCCAATGTCGTGGTTGCGCAGGTTCTCGACCGGCCGACTTATCGCCCACGTCGATTCCGACACGCACACCTTGGTGCATTCGCTGCACCCGCTGCCGTTCAGTTTCGGCGTGCTCTTTCTCGCCATCTTTAGCGGCACCCGGCTGTACATGATCGACCCGCAGATCGCGCTTATCGCGCTGATCCTGTTTCCGACCATGACCCTGATCAACAGCATCTATTCCAAGATCGTTGAGAAGCCCCTGGCCAAGAGCCAGGCGCAAGTTGCCACCGTGGCTGGCATCGCGCACGAGAGCTTTGAGGGAGCGCTGATCGTCAAGACACTCGGACGGCGCGAGGCAGAGGTGGCCCGATTCGACGAAGCTGCTGATCAACTTCGGGCCTATCGACAGAACGTCGGCTTCATTCAGGCCTGGATGGGCATCTTCCGAGACTCGATCACCCAGTTCGCGGTCTTCGCGGTGCTGCTGATGGGCGCATATCGGATTCAAGCCGGCGAGATGTCGCCTGGAAACATCGTCGAGGTGGCCGCGCTATTCGGAGCGCTCACCATTCCCATGCTCGTGTTTGGCTTTCTTCTCGAGAGTCTCATCCCGTCGGTGGTGGCGTGGAACCGTCTACGTCCGGTCGTCGAGGCGACGTATCCAGCCCAGCCCAGCGGCGTTGCGTTGCCAGATGGTGCTCTTGGCGTGGTCATTGATGCCCTGAGCTTCGCGTGGCCAAGTGTCGACACAGCGCCTGGCGAATTGGTGCTCGATGACATTTCTCTTGTGGTCGAGCCAGGCGAGATGTTGGCCGTGGTCGGGTCGACAGGTTCGGGCAAGAGCACTCTGTGCGCAGCGATTGGCGGTGTCCTCGACGATGTCGACGATCAGGTCTACGTCGGTGGGGCGCGGCTCAGCGACCTCTCGCCGGACCAGCGCGCCAAGGCAATCGCATATGTGTTTCAAGAGGCGTTCCTCTTTGCCGAGTCAATCCGGGCAAATATCGACCTCGATAACGATCGATCGCACGAGGAAGTGTCGATGGCGGCCAAGATCGCCACGATCGACGAGTGGATCAACTCGCTGGCCGACGGGTACGACACGGTTGTGGGCGAACGGGGGGTCACGGTGTCGGGAGGCCAACGCCAGCGGATCGCCTTGGCGCGCGCTCTGGTGCGCGACGCCGGGCTCATCATTCTCGACGACGCCACCTCGGCGGTTGACACCGTCGTCGAGCAACAGCTTCTGTCCCATCTGCGTGGGGCGAGTGAGGCCACGATGATCATCGTGGCTAACCGTCTCGCCACGATCGAGCTCGCCGACAGAGTGGTCCACTTGGTCGACGGACGTATTGCACGCGTCGGCACGCACAGCGAGTTGCTCGAGGACCCCGACTACCGGAATTTGGTGATGGCCTACGCCGAGGTTGCTGATGGCTGAATCACAGACAGTGGATCCGCAGGCACCTCAACAGACATCGAGCTCTCTCGATGTCCTTCGCCGCGGCATCCGCACGACCCCGGGGTTAGTACGAGGCCTCGCGGCCACAGCGCTCATCGGCGTTGCTGTCGCAGCCGGCCAGATCGCCGTGCCTATCATCTTGCAGTTGGCGCTGGACCGGGGAGGCTTGACGACCGGCGAGGTCGACATCGACGAGGTAACCCGACTGGTCATCATCGGTGTGGTCTTGGTAGCCCTCACCCAGGTTCTGTCGGTCATTGCCCGTCGTCAACTCATCAGCCGGGCCGAGGCTGCACTTCGTGAGCTTCGGGTGAAGGCGTTCGATCACGTGCATCGCCAGAGCCTCGCTGTGCACAACGAGCAAGCAACCGGGGTCATGATCAGCCGGGTAACGAGCGACGTGGACGCGCTTTCTCGATTCGTCGAGTGGGGTTTGTTCGCATGGGTTGTCGAGCCGGTCGTTGTAGTTGGCGTGTTTGTGGCCATTGGGTTCTACTCGTGGCAGCTCGCGCTCGTCGGCCTGCTCTCCTTTGCTCCGGTGTACTTCGTTCTCCGGTGGGTGCGCTCCCGAATGGCCGAGGCCCACGACGAGCGTCGGTCGGCCATTGGCGACTTGCTCGGCACCTTCAACGAAGCACTTACCGGCGCTGAAGTTGTCCGTGCCTACGACGCGCAAGACCGGACGCTCGCCCGGCTTGAGCGGGCGTCGAGCCGGCGGTATGAAACCGGCCTGCGAGCGAACTTGTATATGTCGGGCGTTTTTGTCGTCGGCGACCTCATCGGCACCGTCATGATGGCCATCGTGCTCATCGTCGGCATCACCCAACGCGAGGCATTCGACCTGTCGGCGGGTGCGCTGGTCGCGATCATGTTGCTCATCACGCTGCTCTTCAGCCCGATCGCCGAGCTCGGCGAATCGATCAACAATGCCCAAGAAGCAATTGCGGGCTGGCGCAAGGTGCTCGATCTGCTCGACGAACCAATCGACAACCTCGACCCCACCGAAGGCACCGTCCTGCCGTCGGGCCCACTATCGATTGAGGCCAGCGGGGTCAACTTCGACTACGGCGACGGCATACCCATTCTTCGCGACGTGTCGGTGGCGCTCGATTCGGGAAGTCGCATAGCGATCGTTGGCGAGACGGGTTCGGGCAAGAGCACGTTCGGCCGGTTGCTCTGCCGTCTGGCCGACCCAATCGATGGTCAGGTGCTCATCGGGGGAGTGGCGCTCGACTCGGTGAATGTCGATGCACGGCAATCCGCGATCCGAATGGTGCCGCAAGACGGCTTCCTGTTTGACGCGTCGATTCGCAAGAACATCGCGAATGGTCGTGCCGGTGCCACCCAGGCCGAGATTGAGAATGCCATTTCGCTCTTGGGGCTCGAAGCCTGGGTCGAGGGTTTGCCTCAGGGGCTGGATACTCCCGTCGGCGAGCGTGGGTCGTCGTTGTCCGTCGGGGAGCGCCAGCTCGTCAGTTTCGCCCGTGCGGCGGTGGCCGACCCGGGTGTGCTCATTCTCGACGAAGCCACGTCGTCGGTGGACCCGCAGACCGACCTTCAGCTCACCCGTGCGCTCGACCGCCTTGCCGAAGGCCGAACGATCGTTTCGATCGCGCATCGATTGTCGACCGCCGAGGCCGCAGATGTTGTGCTGGTATTTGCCGCCGGCGAGCTCGTTGAGCACGGCCCGCACGATGAGCTCGTCGCAGCTGGCGGGACCTATGCCGAAATGTTCGCCACATGGACCGGCCAGTGAGGATCTTGCAGTCTCGATAATACTCGTTATTATGAGGGTGTGACCACGGACACGCCGAACGGCGATATTGGTGATCGACTTGTGGCTGCGGCCGTCGAAGTCTTTGCTGAATGTGGCTATGACCGCGCCACCGTCGCTGCCATTGCGCGTCGTGCTGGCGTCACCACGGGTGCTATTTACAGTCGCTACCGAGGCAAAGCCGACCTGATGGCTGATGCGCTCGGCAACCACCTCGCCGCAAGCTTCGAACGGGCGTTGCCCGAGGCTCCTGCTGGCGGAACCGAACTGTTGTCAGCGCTCGGCGAGCACCTACTCGATCCAGCTGACTCAGCCACGTGGCTACTCGCAGAAGCCGTCGTTGCCACCCGCCGCGACCCCGAACTCGCCGACATGATTCGCCGCTCGTTCGAAGAAGAGGAAGGCCGCATCACCAAAGCGGTCGAGCAAGCCAAAGCCGACGGTCATATTGACCGATCCCTCAGCACGCTGGCCATCGCACAGTTTGCGCTGGCGGTTGGCTTGGGAATGGGCATGGGGCAGCTCATTGGACGAGAACAACCCAACCCCGATGACTGGACCGACGTCATCACCCGAGTCGTTGGCTCGGCCAGCCCAGAACTATCAGCCCACTTTGACTGAGGAGACTCATGACTGTCACCGACCCGCACGCCATCGACGTCAACGATCCAGACCGGATCCTCGAGATCGCAAAGTCGAACGTTGACCCCGACGAGGTGCTCCACGCCGTAAAGGACAACGCCGACGCGCTCTTCACCTGGGACTACGGCAAGGGCCAGCGCGAGGCGCTCGACAAGCTTTATGAGAAGGCAAAGCGCTCACAATGGAACGGCAGCACCGATCTTGACTGGAGCGTCGAGGTCGACCTCGACAACTACCAACCACTCACCGACCCGTTTGAGACGGCGTACTTCTACGAAAACCGCGATTCGCCCTGCTACGGCATGAGCGACGAGAAGCGCCACGAGGTCGACATCGAGTCGTTCCGCTGGAGCCTCAGCCAGTTCATGCATGGAGAGCAGGGAGCGCTGCTGTGCACTGCGAAAATTGTCGAAACGGTTCCGTGGATCGATGCGAAGTACTACGCCGCCACCCAGGTCGTCGACGAGGCTCGCCATGTCGAGGTATTCAGTCGGTACACCAGTGAGAAGCTTGGTGGGGCGTATCCCATCAACCCCCATCTGCGCTTGTTGCTCGATGACATCATCAATGACAGTCGCTGGGACATGACCTACCTGGGCATGCAGATCATGGTCGAAGGTTTGGCCCTTGCTGCCTTCGGGCTCGTGCACTCAACGACGCAAGAGCCGCTGCTCAAGCAGATGCTGCGGTATGTGATGGCTGATGAAGCCCGCCACGTAGCGTTCGGCGTGCTCAGCCTGCAAGAGGTGTACGACGGCATGTCATCGGCAGAAATTCGGGAACGTCAAGAGTTTGCTTTTGACGCAGCACTTCGAATGCGTGATCGGCTTATGCGCCAAGAGGTGTGGGAGCGAGTTGGGGTTGATCAGCGGGGCATGGTTAGTCACTTGCTCGCCATGCCGTGGGAGATGAAGGAATTTCAACGGCTGCTGTTCGCGAAGATCGTGCCGAACTGTCGCAAGCTTGGTTTGCTCGACGCTGGCGACGGGTGGCTGCGCGACAGGTTCACCGACATCGGTGTCATCGAGTACGAGCACCACGAAGACACGACCGAGGAGTACGTCAGCTTCGATCTCGTCGAAGGCGATGACGCGCCATTGGCTAGCTAGAGCTAGCTACAGTTTGGGTGAGTGCAGGAAGCGTGTGTGTTGGGGTTCGTTGACTCGGATCTCGACCGGAAGTGTCGAGGAAAACAATGGGCAACGAGTGTTTTGACGTCACCGAATCTGAGGGCATTGCCCATGTCGTGCTGAACCGTCCGACCGAGATGAACACGATGACGCCAGATTTCTGGCGAGAGTTGCCTCAGCTCGTCGACGAGATCAGTGATCGAGGCGCAGCCCGGGCCATGGTCGTGTCGTCCACCGGCAAGCACTTCTGCGCAGGCATGGACATCAGCGTGTTCACCGGTGGGGAGCTCGCCGATGGCGGCGTGGGTCGAGCCCGCTCCAACTTTCGCTACAACGTGCTGCACCTGCAAGACACCTTCACCGCATTCGAACGGGCTCGGATGCCAGTGCTCGCCGCAATGCAGGGCGGGGTCGTCGGCGGTGCGGTTGACATGGTCACCGCCTGCGACATGCGCTACGCCACGCAAGACGCATGGTTCTGTATCCATGAGATCAACATCGGTATGACCGCCGACGTGGGCACGCTGCAGCGTTTGCCAAAGCTGATCCCCGAAGGGGTGTGCCGGGAACTGGCCTATACCGGTGACCGCATGTCGGCTGCTCGGGCAAAAGAGGTGGGTCTGGTCAACGAGGTGTACGCCGACCACGAGACCATGTTGGACGGCGTGCTCGAGATCGCACAGCGCATCGCATCGAAGTCGCCGCTTGCAGTTCACGGCACGAAAGAGATGATCAACTACACCCGCGATCACTCAACAGCGGACTCGTTGCAGTACATGGCCGCGTGGCAAAGCGGCATGTTCCAGCCGAACGACATCATGGAGTCGTTCGCCGCACAGATGGACAAACGCGAGCCAACGTTCGACGACCTCCCCGAGGTGAACCGGGGCCTCTAACCCTCTGCCGCTGTCGTACGTCGCGGTGTTTCGTGACGGCGAAACAACGGCAGTGTTTCGAGCCTGTTTCCGCTGTTTCGTGAGTGTTGCGCATCGGTGAACGGCGGCGCGCTGGCCTTACGGTTTCACCGCCCGGTCGCCACAGTGTTTCTCAGGCATCACAGCGCCGTGATGCCGCCCCATTTGGAATCTCGACGGACGAGATCCACGCTCGGAGGAGAAACAGTAATGAAACGCAAGCTCATTGGAGGCGCAGCATTGGCAGTGGCCGCTCTCGCCATTGCCGATCCGGTCGGCGCACAGTCGATCGACGAAATTGGCCGGGACACCGCAACCGGCAACGATCTACTCAACATGGTCGTACTCGACAACATCTTCATCTTCGTGGCCGCCGTCTTGGTCCTGTTCATGCAGGCCGGGTTCGCCATGGTTGAAGCAGGGTTTACCGAGGCGAAAAACGCCGCAAACATCATGATGAAGAACTTGATGGACGCTTCGGTTGGCATCCTGCTCTTCGCCCTCATCGGGTGGAACATCGCGTATAGCGGAGCCGACTTCTTCGGTTTCGCGTCCGGCGCTTGGGGGATCTTCGGCGTGGACGGCCTCTCATCGCTCAACCCTGCTGACGTTGGTGAGTACCCGCTCGCTGTTCCGGTTGACTTCCTCTTCCAGGCCGCATTCGCAGCCGCTGCTGCAACCATCGTGTCAGGTGCGGTCGCGGGACGGACGCAGTTCAAGGGGTACCTCGCCTACTCGATCGTGATCACCGCGATCATCTACCCGATCGTCGTCAACTGGAAGTGGGGCGGCGGCTGGCTCGACCAGCTCGGCTTCGTCGACTTCGCAGGTTCGGGTCTTGTGCACATGACCGGTGGGTTTGCCGCTCTGATGGGCGCGATCGTTCTTGGCCCACGCATTGGCAAGTTCGGTCCGGACGGCAAGCCACGCACCATCAACGGCCACAGCTTCCCGCTCGCCATGCTCGGTGTATTTATCTTGTTCGTCGGCTGGTTCGGCTTCAACCCTGGCTCGCAGCTCCAAGCTGACATGGCAGTTCCTTACATCGCAGTTCTCACCGCATTCGCTGGCGCTGCCGGTGGGGCGACCGCAATGCTCACCTCATGGGTCGTCATGGGCAAGCCCGACGTTGGCATGGCGGGCAATGGACTGCTCGCCGGCCTCGTCGCTATTTGCTCGGGTATTGGCAACTTCACCTCGGTGGGAACGGTCATTACCGGCGCTGTTGCCGGTGTCATCGTGGTCTTGTCGGTCCGCATGGTCGAAGGCGCAAAGATCGACGACCCGGTCGGAGCATTCTCGGTTCATGGGGTCGCCGGTTTCTGGGGCCTCATCGCAACGGGGTTGTTCGCAACGTCGTCATCGCCGGTCGACGGCTCGCTCGAGGGCTTGTTTGCAGGTGGTGGCGCTGGCCTGCTCATCGATCAGCTCATCGGTGGCGTCGCCATCGCCGCCTTCGTGCTGATCGCCTCTGGCCTGCTCTTCGGTGCGCTCAAGGGCGCAGGAATCCTCCGTGTAAACGAGGAAGAGGAGCTGGCGGGCCTCGACCTCTCCGAGCACGGTGCCCCCGGTTACGACCTCGGCGGACTCGAAGGCGTGCTGGTCTCAGCCGAGTAAGTCACCGCTAGACGGCTCCTTCCGTCTAGCTCAAACTCAGCCCCCTGTGTCTTGAACCCGGACACAGGGGGCTGTCGTTTTTGCCAAATCCCGGGATCTGTGATGAATGGTGGGCCGATACCGCCCGCGAGTAATCAAATTTCGACAAAGACTCAAACGCTGTCAGAAAGCAAAACCAGCGTGCTGGAGATCCAGCCTCCGGCGGCGCTGAAGATCTCGTCGAGGAGGTTGCCGTCGGCGAGGACGTCGGTGTGGAGGTCGAACTGGCCCGCGTAGGAGATTTCCATGGCGTAGTCGATGTGGGTGAGGTCTTCGCCGTAGATGGCTTCGACGGTTGCGCCGTCTACACGCTCCAACATGTTTCGTCCCATTACCGGGGAGGCTTCCGGGAGTACATCGAGCACCGTCGCTGGGTCGGGTGGGTCGGCGAGTCGCTGGGCTCGCACCACTACTTCGGCCTCGATCGCGGGAACGTCGTTGAGCTCGCCGGTGAGGAACCAGCTTCGATACGCAGTCTGGGACCAGGTGGGCCATTGCAGAGTTATGTCAGCCTGCACCTTTGGGGGGTTGCCCTCACCGGGAATGCTGTAGGACGTTTCCCAACGGGTGTCGCCAAGCAAGGCATCGGTAGTGAAGCGCTCTTCGACCGCTTGGCGTTCGAGCATGGCGAGTTCGAAGGCGGCTCGAAGTGCACCGATGGCATCGGCAAACACGTGGTCGAGCACTAGGAGAGTCCAAACTGGCGATCGCCGGCGTCTCCAAGGCCGGGTCGAATAAAGCCGATGTCGTTGAGCGAGTCGTCGATCGACGCGGTCCAGATGTCGATGTCGGGATACTGCTCGGTCATAAGTGCGATTCCCTCGGGGCTCGCAAGAATGCATGCGACCGTGATCGTGCCTGCGTTGGCCGCCCGGAGAAGGTCACACGTATGAGCCAGCGAGCCGCCGGTGGCCAGCATGGGGTCGAGCACTAAGCAGTCGCGGCCTTCGAGGTCTTCGGGAACGGTGTTGGCGTAGGCGTGGGGGAGAAGTGTCTCTTCGTCACGCTTCAGGCCAATGAAGCCGACTCGAGACTCAGGTAACAGATCGAGCGCGGCGTCGAGCATTCCAAGGCCAGCTCGCATCACCGGGATCAGCAGCGGCGGCGACGTGATGGTGACGCCGGTGGTGGGTTCCATTGGGGTGTCGATGTCGACCGACGTCGTCTCGATGCCCCGCAGCGCTTCGAACAAGACGAAGGTCGAGAGTTCGGACAGGATTCGTCGGAAGTCTGGGCGCTCGGTCGTGACCATTCGCAGTCTGGTCAGACGTTCGCTGACGAGGGAGTGCTGGACGAGATGGGCTGCCATCACTGCAATGTACCTGTGATGAACGGGCTGTCGCCGGAATACAAAGTTTGGTGCGCGATGGGAAAGATGGCGGATGTAGCGCTATCGTCGCGACCGCACAAAGCATGAACGAAGATGTTCATGCATTACGGAGGGATCCATCCGAATGAAGAACACAAAGCTGTTCCGCCTCTTGGCGGTACTCTTTGCCGTTTCGCTCTTTGCCGCAGCTTGCGGCAGCGACGCGGCAGACAACGCAGGCGACAACGCCGCTACCGACGACGGTGGCAGTGACGACGCAGGCTCCGACGATTCCGGGTCTGACGACTCGGGTTCCGACGACTCAGGCTCCGATGATTCGGGCTCTGACGACGGTGGCGACGAGACCGTCGACCTCACCCAGGGAAGCCTCCTCGACGAGGTCATCGCTCGTGGAACCTTGAACTGTGGTGTTTCTGGAGCTGGTGTCGGCTTCTCGACCACCAACGCTGACGGCCGCATGGTCGGCTTCGACGCTGACTACTGCCGTGCAGTAGCTGCCGCCGTTCTCGGCGACGCAGAAGCAGTTAACTTCGTTGAGCTCACCGCAGCTGAGCGCTTCACCGCAATCCAGACCGGCGACGCTGACGTTCTCATGCGTAACACCACCTGGACCCAGAGCCGTGACACCGACGTAGGCATGGACTTCGGTCCGACCACCTACTTCGACGGTCAGCAGCTCATGGCTTCGGCCGCTAGCGGCTTCTCTGGCGCATCAACTGTTGCCGATATCGACGGCGCTGTTGTTTGCACCAACGCTGGTACCACCACCGAGAAAAACATCTCGGACGCAGCTGCAGCTGCTGGTGTGACCATCACGCTCAACACCTTCGAAGACTTCGACATCGTTACCGACAACTTCATCCAGGGCGCATGCGACATCATCACCACCGATGGTTCCGCACTCGTTGGACGTAAGTCAGTGAACGAGCCAAACGATTGGGTCATTTTCCCAGGACAGCCAATCTCCAAGGAGCCACTCGGCCCGACCTACCGTCAGAACGACTCGGCTTGGGCAGACGTTGTTAACTGGACCGTCTACGCAACCTTCATCGCTGATGAAAAGGGCGTAAACAGTGGCAACGTCGACGACATGCTCGCCAACGGTGACGCAGAGATCCAGCGCCTCCTCGGTGGCGAAGGTGAACTTCAGACCGTCATGGGCCTCAACGCCGATGCGTTCTTCCAGGTCATCAGTCAGGTTGGTAACTACGGCGAGATCTTCAACGCGTCGTTGCCACCACTTGGTGTAGAGCGCGCAGGCGCAAACACCCAGTGGACCGATGGTGGTCTGCTCTACGCTCCACCAGCGCGCTAACTCACTCGTTGGGCTTGTTAATTCAAAGCTCCGAATTGGGATAAACGTGTAGTGCCGTTGTACGGTCACCACACGAAGTGACGCAGGGTCGGGAACTTCGGTTCCCGGCCCTCTTCACTTTTCGAAGGTCGTATTCCTGAGGGGGAATCAAGCGTGACAATGACTGAGACACCGTCGTCTCGAATCGAGGTATCGGCTAAACCGCCGTTTTACCGCGACGTCACCATCGTCAAGTGGTTGGTGCAGCTTGCCGTTCTTGCAGCGGTCATCTTTGTTGCCTGGTTCTTGGCCAACGAAGCCGGTGACAACATTCGAGCTCGTGGCCTTACGAGTGGTTTTGAGTTCCTTTCTCAGCCGGCAGGGTTCCAGGTCTCTGACGGCATCGATGACAACCCGGCCACAGGCGGCCGTGCGCTCTGGGTCGGCATGGTCACCACGCTGCGGTTGGCCATTGCGGGCATCCTGAGCGCCACCGTTCTCGGCATCATTGTCGGCCTTGGCCGTCTGTCGAACAACTGGGTGGTTAACAAGGTCGCCACCGTGTTCGTCGAGACGCTGCGCAACATTCCGCTTCTGGTACAGATCTTTCTCTACTTCACGATCCTGTCGGGCCTCAGCCGAGTAGCGCTCGACACCGGGCCAATCAACGGGTGGCTCCACGTCTCGAACAAGGGCGTTGCGATTCCTCGCATCAAGATCGCCGACGGCTTTTACCAGTGGCTCGTCCTGATGGTTATCGGCGCCTTCATTGCTCGCTTCGTGTTCAAGAACCGAGTTGCCGAGCAAGAACGTACCGGTAACGACTCTTTTGCGCTTCCAATCGCTGCTGCAGTGCTTGCGGCCATCGGGGTGATCGCCTGGTTCATCCACCCGATTATTGGCTTCCTCGAGGCGCCGCTTTGGGCTATCTCCGATGTGCTCGACGGCATTCCACAAATCGCTGTTCAGCTCGGGCTGGTTGCGCTGTTCTTCCTGGCCGCTGCACGCTTCGTCAAGAACTTCCGAGACTCACGTCGCACGCCCGCCGGTATGGCCGCCCTCACCGACGACGACTGGTTCCGCCAGATCTTCGCCTTCGTCGCAGCCGCCATGGCTTCGGTATTCGTCCTCATCATTTGGCCGGGGCTCTCCGACTGGATCGTTAACTCGTCGAGCGACCTGTTCGGTGTGCTCGCCGACAAGTTCGGCACGAACCCTGAGACCGGTGCCGATCGCTCGGGCGCTCCGTTTGCGGGTGAACGCCCCGACATTGTCCAGCGCGGTAACTTCCCGAACTACGGCGACAGCGGCCTGCAGATGTCCCAAGCATGGGCGGCGATCTTCTTTGCGGTCACGTTTTACACCGCAGCCTTCATCGCCGAGATCATCCGAGGCGGAATCCTCGCCGTCGCTAAGGGTCAGTCCGAGGCAGCTGCTGCTCTCGGGCTCAGCCGCATGCAGGCGCTTCGCAAGGTCATCTTGCCCCAGGCGTTCCGCATCGTGCTGCCGCCGATTGGCAACCAGTATTTGAACCTTACGAAGAACACGTCGCTGGCGGTGGCCGTTGGCCTCGCCGACGTCGTGCAGGTGGGCGGAACCATCAACTCTCAGTCCGGAAAGGCGCTGTCGGTCTTCGTGATCTGGATGGCGTTCTACCTAGCCTGTTCGCTCACCATCTCGGTGATCGTGAACTTCTTTAACGTCCGCATGAAGATCGTGGAGCGATAGCGATGGAAAACAGTCAACCAGCACCGCTTGCGCTCGATCCCGATCACTTCAATGTCGACTTCACCGCCGAGTCTGACCTCGAGGCCCTGCCGCCCGAAGAACCTGGTCTTGCTCCCAAAGAGTGGATGCAGAAGAACCTGTTCTCGTCGGTCGGCTCAACGATCCTCACAATCATCTTCTCCATCTTTGCGCTCTGGGCGCTGCGTGGCCTGTTCGGCTTTATGTTCTCCGGTGAGCGCCGGTGGGACGCGGTAGCGACCAACGCCCGCCTCATTGCCGTAGAGCGCTACCCACTTGATCAGTTCAACCGCATCTGGTTCTCGCTTGGCTCGCTGCTCGCAATGGCGGGCCTGTCGATGGCCTTCTTCCGGGCATCGGGTTACTTCACGCTCAAGCGCATTGCCATGTGGCTGATGAACCTTGGCGTGCTTGGTCTGCTCGGCGTCATCTTGACCCCGGGGGCCAAGACCGAAGTTCCTCCAGTCGTCGAGGGCGAGCTGCCAACGTTCATTCAAGACTCGTTCGGCGAGGCCATCGGTGGCCGTATTGTCTGGATCCTCGTCTCGCTCGTAACGCTGGGCATCGGTCTGGCGCTTTGGTACGGCCTCGGTGAAGATCGCCGTCGCACCATGCGAATCGCGTCTCGCTGGGTCATCGCAGCCGGCTTCGGCCTAGCGGTGCTCAGCTTGTGGGTCGTGCCATACGGTCGGTACTTCCTCGAGAACGGTGTGGCGACCAGCGAACCTGGTCTTGTCGCGGCATCGACCCGAATTCCATGGACAATCATGTGGGCCACGTTCGTCGGCGCACTACTGCTGGGTCTAGCGCTACGAGACCGTATTCCGGCCCGACCACCGAAGATGATCCTCGGGCTGCTGTGGCTCCTCGCTCCGTTCATCCTCAACTGGATCGTTCTGCGCGACCCGGACTTCGACTACGACCACGTGTTCAGCACCGACATCCCAATGGCGCTTGCGTTCATGCTTGTCGGCGGGGCGCTTCTCTACTGGTTGTCAAACGCGGGTATCGGTGAGAAGGGCAAGATCGTCTCCATCATCTTGTTGGCGTTTGCCCTGTTCAACTGGGTCGCAGGCTTCTTCGGCATCTATCCAATGTTGCAAAAGGCTCGCCTGAGCTTCTTGTTCCTCGGCCTCTTTGCACTCATTGCAGGCAACTTCTCTCGGGATGTCCGCACCCGAATGAACTACGTGTACGCCTGGATGGGCTCCATGGCGATCTTCCACTGGTTGGTCACCGCCGTGAACTCTCCATCGACGCTCGACATCACCTCTGACACGTACCTCGGCGGCATGACGCTGACGATCTTCGTGGCCTGGCTTACGCTGCTCGTCAGCTTCCCGCTCGGCGTACTGTTTGCGCTGGCACGCACTTCGGACATGCCGATCTTCCGTCTGCTGTCCACCACCTACATCGAGGCTGTCCGCGGCGTTCCTCTCATCACCATCCTGTTCTTCTTCAGCGTGATCATCCCGTTGTTCTTGCCAGAGGGCATGGAACTTGCCGAGGTCGCAGCGGTCGTGGTCGGTTATGGACTGTTCTCGGCCGCCTACTTGGCCGAGAACGTGCGCGGTGGCCTCCAGTCGATCCGGCGAGGCCAATTCGAAGCCGCCGACGCGCTTGGTTTGACCAGTGGCCAGCGCACCTCATTCATTGTGTTGCCGCAGGCCCTGCGTGTGTCGATCCCGCCGCTCGTCGGCCAGTCGATCGCCACCTTCAAGGAAACCTCGCTCTTGGCCATCATTGGCCTGAACGACCTGCTTCGTGTGGCCAACAACACCATCCCTTCACAGACCGACTTTGTCGGCTCGAAGAAGGAAGGCCTTTTGGTCGTGTCCGCCATCTACTTCGGCGTGTCATTCGCAATGTCGAAGTACAGCCAGCGCTTGGAGAAGCGACTGGGGCTCGGAACACGATGAATACGCCAAACACCCGCACTAGCAGCACTGAACAAGGAGACCGTTCATGAGCACCATCGGAGCCGCAGGAGTAGAGCTAGGACGTCCAGACATGATTGTGTCCGACGGCGTCGACAAGTGGTACGGGGACTTCCAAGCCCTCAAGGGAGTCAGCGCCACTATTGCCGAGCGCGAAGTGGTCGTTGTGCTCGGACCATCAGGCTCGGGTAAGTCCACCTGGATTCGGTGCATCAACCGCCTCGAAGTTCACCAGGGTGGCTCGATCTCGGTCGACGGCATCGAGCTCACGAACGACACTCGCAACATCGACAAGATCCGCAGCGAAGTGGGCATGGTGTTCCAGCAGTTCAACCTGTTCCCACACCTCACCGTGATGGACAACATCACCCTCGCACCGCGCTGGGTGCGCAAGCAGCCAAAGGCCGACGCCGAAAACCGGGCGATGGAACTACTCGAACGAGTGGGCATCCCCGAGCAGGCCGCAAAGTTTCCAGGCCAGCTCTCCGGTGGTCAGCAGCAGCGTGTTGCCATCGCACGGTCATTGGCAATGGAACCACGAGTGATGCTCTTCGACGAGCCAACCTCGGCGCTCGACCCCGAAATGATCTCCGAAGTGCTCGACGTCATGAAGGACCTCGCCCGTGGAGGCATGACCATGATGGTCGTAACCCACGAGATGGGCTTCGCCCGCGAGGTCGCCGACCGAATCGTCTTCATGGAATCCGGCGAAATCGTCGAGGTCGGAACCCCCGAGCACTTCTTCACCAACCCCACCGAAGACCGCACGAAATTGTTCTTGTCTCAGATTCTGTAGTTCCCGCTCGTTCGTCGCTCCAGCGGTCGCAATCCGTCGCTGCGCTCCTCGATGCTCGGCTGCTGCGCCGGAGGCGGCGTCCAGTCGTTCGTCCCTCACTCCTTCCGGAGCTGGCGAGTCCTTGATGCGTATACAGGATCTCGCGTGGTCTGAAGTCGGGTCCGCTGTCGCAAGTCGTTGACCGCGGTACATCTTGGGGTCTGACCCCATCGTTGACAGTCAACAATCGTTCACCCAAGCGTTGTATCCCGGGGTCTGACCCCATCATTCACAGTACGAGCCGCCAGCCCCGGCGGCGTGAGCGTCCCTGGTGCGAGTGACAAGCTCGGAGTGTTTCTTTACGATGGGTTATGGCAACGCTTTACGAAGATCGTGACGAGACACTTGGTGGTCTGTGGTTCGACGTATGGGCGCTGGCTGGATTTGCAGCTGCGATGAGCCTGATCTGGATTGTGGTGCTCAGCGTTATCCACCTGCAGCACGCGTCGTTCCGAGAGTCCGGAGTCACCGAGACTGCAACCGTGGCATGGGTCGAACGCGTGAATCCCGGTGCACCGGCACCGACGCGGTACATCGGCACTATTGACTTCGAAGACTCCGAAGCCACCAGCACAGTAGATGTGTACAAGTCGAACTACGACCTGTTCCGAGACGGCAGGCTTGACACCATCCAGGTCGTCGTTGTCGACGGGAATCGTGAGAACGCGCGGCTTGCATCTCAGGTGGAGCGTTCGGGGAACTCGACCACGATTGCCTTCCTCAGCGCCCTCTTTGTGTTGTTCGCGGCGATCGCTGCGTCGGGCCATCGAACGATGCAGCGAGAAGGTCCATCTCGTATTACTGAAAGACGATCTTTGAACCAGAACCGACCTCGCCCATCGAAAACCGTTGACCAATCTCCGGCGGAGGTGAAATTGTCGCCGGTTACCGGGGCGCACAAACGCGCGTCACGGGTGTCGAGGCCTGTTGTCAGTGCCCGCCGACCGAGACCAAACGAAACTCTCGGGTCGACATGGTCGCTTGCACCAGCAATTCACTGGCGCAAGGTTGAGTCAAAGATCGCCATGGGGGAGCCCATTGGGCCTCGCGAGGAGCGCGCACTGCAGCAGTGGCGCCGCCTCTACCGGGATTTCCCTAACCCAAGCGCGCAAGTACAGCGATCCTTCGGCGCCGCCAGGCTGCTAGATGGACGCGGTCGTTACTAGCCAGTCAAAGATTGGGTCTTGTTGGCGGTACATCTCGGGGTGCCATTGGATTCCGACGATTGGCTTTCCGTTGAACTCGATGGCTTCGATATGGCCGTCGCCTGCACGCCCGACAACTCGGATTCCGGTGCCGAGCTCGTCGATGATCTGATGGTGGAAGCTATTGACCTCTCGCTGCGTGCCGTAGGCCTCTGCGGCGATGCTGCCGACTTCCAACGTCACCGGGTGCACAGCAACGTCGGGCGGTGAGTCGTACCGGGCATGTTCGGGTTCGTCTTGAATGAGCGTGCCGCCCGCAGCCACGTTCAGCACCTGGTTGCCGCGGCAGATACCAACCGTTGGGAGGGCCGTCTCGATTGCGATGCGCGCCATCGCCAGTTCGAACGCATCACGATTCGGGTCGATGGATTCGAGCGAAGCATCGGGCTCGGCACCGTATTCGGCAGGGTCGACATCGGTGCCGCCGGTGAGTACAAGGCCATCGATCCGCCCGACGAATTCAGCCGGGTCAACCGACATCGGCAGGTGAATCGGTAGGCCGCCTGACGCCAGAACGGCGTCGACGTAGTCGGTAAGCACGATGTCGAGCCCGGCATCAGCGAGAAGTGCCGGGCAGCCATTGACCTCGCCGTACTTCAGTTGACGACCGGTGATGCCAATGAGTGGACGCATGAGTGAAGCCTATTCGCCGCCTACGCAGCGCCACTGGGTAGTGCCACAAAATGCCCGTATTCCCGTTGTTACAGAGTTGTAATCGGGGAGCAATCCCCAAACCCGCGACTGGCCGACCGAGTACAATTATTCCATGATGCCGCTGTACATATTTTGCGCTTGCCTTGGCATCCCTCTGCTCGCCCTCTTCGCGTTTGGCGGAGGCGATGGTGATGCCGAACTCGGCGATGCTGGCTTCGAACTCGACGGCGACCTCGGTGGCGGCATGGATCTCGACGTCGGCGCTGACGCCGACTTCGGCAGCTCCAGTGGCGGCGGCATCGGCGATGCAACGGCACTCTTCCGTCGCATCCCCGTCAGCTCGTATGCCTTCTTTCTCTCGTTCTTTGGTGGAGTGGGCGTCGTAAGTACGTGGGTCAACGTTGCCTCCGTCACGACGCTTGTCATGGCGGTCACCCTCGGTCTGCTTGCAGCGTTCCTCAACACCGCAGCGTTCAGCTTTCTACGGAACACCGATTCCGACAGCACCCTCACCGATCGCCAAATCGAGGGTCGTATGGCTACGGTCAGCGTCCCGATCGACGCGGGCAAGCGAGGCCGCGTGTGGTTCGACACTGGCGAAGAGCGAGTGCAGCTCACGGCCGGTTCGGTTGAGGGCGAACTCGACCAAACATTCGGACTCGGTGAGAAAGTCGTCATCGTGTCAATCGACAACGGAGTGGCTCAAGTCATGTCCGTTGATCCAGAGCTCAACGACTAACAGTCGAAACAGATTTCGCCCGTTACCGACGGGTGAAGATAGCGGCGGGTCCCGCCGAAAGGGGTAAGCAATGCCATTTGCAATATTTGGAGCAGCAGTTGCTCTCATGATCATGTTGGTCATCTTCGTCGTGAAGAGTCTGATCATCATCTGTCCGCCAAACCGGGTGGCCATCATCTCTGGTCGTAGCAAGACCACCGCAGATGGACGCACCGTTGGCTACCGCACCGTCAAGGGCGGCCGCACCCTGCGCATCCCGCTCATCGAGCAGGTGTCATGGATGGACCTCAACAACATCCCACTCGAGGTGTCGGTGTTGAACGCGTACTCCAAGGGCGCAATCCCCCTCAACGTTCAGGGCATCGCTAACGTCAAGGTCTCGAGCAACGACTCGTTGCTCTCGAACAGCGTCGAGCGTTTCTTGAACGTGCCTCACCAGTCGATTGCGCAGATCGCCAAGGAAACACTCGAGGCAAACCTTCGTGGTGTGCTTGCAACCTTGACGCCTGAAGAGGTCAACGAGGATCGTTTGAAGTTCTCTCAGTTCCTCATCGAAGAGGCAGACGACGACATCAAGACGCTTGGCCTCGAGCTCGACGTCCTAAAGATCCAGAACGTCACCGATGAAGTTGGATACCTCGATGCCGTTGGTCGTCGTCGTACTGCCGATGTTCTCAAGTCGGCTCGTGTCACCGAGGCCGAGAAGAAGGCAGAAGCCGAGCAGGCCGAAGCCGAGTCAACCCAGCGTGCACAGATTGCTCGTGCCCAGGCCGAGCGCAATGTCGTTGAAGAGCAGAACCTGCTTCGTGTTCGTACTGCTGAGCTCGACGGTGTTGCACGGGCATCGGAAGAAGAGGCACGTGTTGCTGGTGAGAAGGCAAAAGCCATCGCCGAGCAGGAGCTCGAGCTTGAGCGCATCGAACTCGAGCGTCGTCGACTGCAGGCCGACGTCGTCCTTCCTGCCCAGGCAGACCTCGAAGCTCGTCAGCTTCAAGCTCGGGCTGACGCAGCACACATCGTCGAGGAAGGCGCGGCGCAGGTGGAGGTCTTCGAGCGCCTTACCAACCAGTACAAGGCCGCCGGAAACGACGCACACGACATCTTCGTGCTGAACATGTTGCCCGACCTGATCGAGCAGATCGTGTCGACGGTAAACAACATCGACATCGACAAGATGACCGTTATCGACAATGGCGGCGACGGCTCGGCACTGCCGGGCATCGCCAAGCAACTCCCGGCATCGGTGATCGCCATTGCTGAGCAGATCGAGACCGCAACCGGTGTAGACATCATGGGGCCGCTTCGCCAGAAGATGGTCGAAGGTGCATCAGCGCAGAACGCCCTTCCAACCGAATCGGCTACCGCAGCCCCTCAGATCAAGGCAGAGCAGTCAGAAGCCGTAGCAGCTCCGTCGTCAGTGCCTCAAGCGCCTCCGGCTCCACCGGCAACGAACGCATAAGTCGTATCGTGTAGTGGGCGGGTCTTCCCGCCCGCTATTCGCCGTTTTAGGACAAGGACGACAGACACTGTGACCCGCGTACTCGGAATAGACATTGGCGGATCAGGCATGAAAGCCGCTGAGGTCGACACCGACACCGGCGAGATGGTCAGCGACAAGTTCCGCATCAAGACGCCGAAACCAGCTACCCCCGAGGCCATGGCCGACGTGGTCCGACAGCTGACCGAGCACTTCTCGTGGACCGGGCCGGTAGGTGTTGGATTCCCCGGCGTGGTGCAGAGCGGAGTGATTCAGACCGCAGCCAACCTCGACAAGTCATGGATTGGTGTCGACGGCGACGCGCTGTTCACCGAGGCATCGGGGTGCGACGTTGTGATGATCAACGATGCTGATGCCGCAGGACTTGCCGAGATGCGCTTTGGCGCTGGGGAGGGAGTTGCTGGCACGGTGATCTTGCTCACGCTTGGAACGGGCATTGGGTCGGCGGTCTTCACCAATGGGCAACTTGTGAGGAACACCGAGTTCGGGCATCTCGTTCTTGACGGCAAGATTGCCGAGGAGCGAGCATCCTCGCGCATCAAGGAAGAAAAGGAACTCTCCTACAAGCAGTGGGGCAAAGCTCTCGAGAAGGTCCTCGAAGAAGTCGAGAAGCTGTTCTGGCCAAACCTGTTCATTCTTGGCGGTGGAATAAGCAAAGAGTTCGACGAGTACGTGGAGCATCTCGATGACGTCCGAACCCCGGTTGTGCCCGCCGAAGCCCTCAACCGGGCCGGCATCGTAGGTGCCGCCCTCGCACATGGCGGCGGGCGCTGATCCCTCAGGCGGCAGATCACACGTAGCTGAGTGGGACGGCGGTTGTGTGCTTCATTTCTTCCATGACGAACGTGCTTCGTACGTCGTACAGGTCAATGTATTCAATCAGCCGTAGGTAGAACTGGTCGTAGGCGTCCATGTCGGGGACGATCACCTTGAGTAGGTAGTCGAGCTCGCCGCTTGTTCGATAGGCCTCGACAACCTCGTCGAAGCGCTCGACGGTTTCCAAGAAGCGGGCGGTCCATTCGGCGTTGTGCTCGTTGGTGCGGATGAGGACCAGAGCGGTTAACGCAAGATTGACCTCCCGAGGGTCAACCAGCGCCACCCGTCCGGTGATGATGCCGGATCGTTCGAGGTTCTGGATACGGCGCCAACACGGCGTTGCGGTGAGCCCAACGGTCTCGGCGATGTCACGTACCGGCAGGGTGGCATCTACCTGCAGAAGCTGCACGATTTGTTTGTCGATATCATCCATTATCGAATCCTGTTCTGCTGAAATGCTGCTCCGTAGAACAATATCGTTTAGATGGGCCTCAGGAAAGAAAAAGTTGCGACCAAAGCCTACTCGCATGGGATTACTGTTTCCCTTATGAGCATTCGCGGGAAATTCACCGAGCATCCAGCATCGGTCGACGAGACGTATTTCGAGCACATGGCGTTCGCCGCTGGCATGTCGCGTCAGCTGCTCCGGGCAGCGTGGTGTTGTGCGGTGCACGCCGTTATGCCGTGGCGCCACTGCACCAGCGGAAGCGATGCCATCAAAGAGATGTACGGAACCGTTACGGCCGGTGCCCGTGCTGACGCTACTGAAGTAGCAGCCTAGAAATCCATCGGCGCGAATCTGCGGGGTCGATTGCGTCATCGATCTCAAAATGTGAGGCCACGTTCGCCGCCTTGCCGTGCTCGTACATTGCATCGACAAGGCTTGCGAACAACGCATCGCGTTCGGGGCCGTCACTTGCGGCTTCGAGTTCTTTGCGAAAGCCGAGCTCAACTGCGCCCTCGAGCCCCATCGGGCCAAATTCACCGGTTGGCCATCCGACGGTGAACAGGGGCTCCTTGAACCCGCCACCAGCCATTGCCTGAGCGCCTAGGCCATACCCCTTGCGGGTGATGATCGTGGCGAATGGAACCGTGAGGTTCGCTCCGATGCGAAACAGTGCGCCGGCACTGCGTGGAAGACCCTCGGCATCGGACTCGGGCCCCACCATGAAGCCGGGAGTGTCACAGACGAAGAGGATCGGTACTTGCCAGCGCTCGCACAGCTCCATGAACTCGGCGCTCTTCGTGGCCGCGCCGTGGTCGATCGCTCCGGAGAGATGAAGTGGGTTGTTGGCAATAACACCAAGTGGCCGTCCTTCTACCCGAGCAAATGCAGTAATAAGGCCCGGGTACCAGCTCGGCCGGAGCTCGAGCATCGAGTCGACATCGACGATCGCATCTAACGCATCATGCATGTCATAGACCTGCTTGCGATTTGCGGGTACGGCCTGGCGGGCGGCCTCGGGATCTGGTGCCTGCCATTGGCTGTGGGCTCCTTGCGTCATCGCCAACAAACGCTTTGCTGCTTCGGTTGCAGCGGCTTCGTCGGCAACCGCAATATCGACGACGCCGTTGCTGATGTGGGTGTCGATTGGGCCGATCTCGGTCGGTTCGACCGTCCCGAGGCCACCGCCCTCAATCATTGCGGGTCCTGCCATCCCGATGTTCGAGTCCTCGGTGGCGATGACCACATCACAGGTGCCAAGCAACGCAGCGTTGCCCGCAAAGCAATAGCCGGCGTTGATGCCGATGAGCGGCACCGTTCCGGCGAGGCTGCCAAACAGAGCAAACGCAAGACAGTCGAGCCAACTGACGCCAGGCATGTCGGTATCGCCAGGTCGTCCGCCGCCGCCCTCGGTATAGACGAGCACGGGCAGCTGCTTGCGTTCGGCGAGCTCGAACAACCGGTCCTTCTTGCGGTGGTTTGTCCATCCCTGGGTGCCAGCGAGGACCATGTAGTCGTAGCTAGCCACGACGCATCCGGTTTGTTCAGACCCGAACAGATCGGCGTTTACGGTGGCCACACCTCCGACCAGGCCATCTGCTGGCGTTCGGGCGATGAGGTCGTCCACGTCCCTACGCCGTCGCTGTGCTGCGATGGCCAGGGGCCCGAATTCGACGAAACTGTCCGCATCGACCAGATCGTCGATGTTCTCGCGGGCGGTCCTACGCCCTTGGCTACGCCGCTTTGCCACGGCCTCTGGACGGGCAGCATCGTGGCCAAGAAGATGGCGCTCGACGACCTCGTCGAAGGCCGGTCGAGCCTCCGGCGAGGTGGTGTCTGCCTCTGCGTTTGTCTCGTGGGTGGCCGAACCGCGGACGAGGGTATCTCCGGCATTCACGCTGTCGCCTACAGCTACCGAGTGCTCGGTCACCTCGACCGTTTCTGGAGCGTTCACGGCGTGTTCCATCTTCATCGATTCGATGACCACCACCGGTTGGCCTGCAGCCACAGTTTCACCAACCGCAGCGATTCGAACCACGGTGCCGACAAGCGGGGAAGTGAGCTCCATCATGTCTTGAACCTAATCGCCACGCTGGCCGGTAGCGTTGCCGGATGCCCTATCAGCTGGCTGCACTAAGCGCCGCGTTCTTCTGGGCGCTGAGCGGGCTGATCGCTGCGACCCCGAGTCGTCAGCTCGGCGGGCCGCGGTTCACGCGACTTCGCATGGTGGTGGCATCGGTGTTGCTGTTCATCGTTGCGTCTGTGGTGGGGGACTGGGGCAGTCTTCCGCTCGACAATAGGTCGATTGCGTTGCTATTCGGGTCAGCGGTGCTTGGCCTATTGATTGGCGATGCCGCCTTGTTCACTGCGTTTGCAAGGTTTGGGCCTCGGCGAACCTCGATTGTGTTCACAACGAACGCCCCCATGGCGGCAATCATCGGCGCCGTTGTCTTCGACGAGTCGTGGAGCCTTGAGGGCGTGTTTGGCACCTGCCTGATCGTGGGTGGCGTTGTGCTCGCCGTCTTTTTTGGGACGAGGCCGGGGCAAATCCATCGTTTCGAGAGCATCGTCGGCAACCCAATTGTGGCGTTTGGTTGGGCCTTGCTCGGGGCCTTGGGTCAAGCCGTTGGAGCCATCATGATTGCTCCGGTGCTCGACGCTGGCGCCTCGACGTGGACGGTCGCGGCGGCACGAGTGCTGGTTGCCACCCCACTTCTTTGGGTGTTCGCCAAGCCAATGGACGCAGCGGCCCGGCCCGCTGAACGCCAGCCGATGACCCTGCGACTGTGGGGCATCCTCACGCTTTCAGCTCTCATCGCCATGGTGATCGGCATGACACTGCTGCTGCACGCGTTCAAGAACGGCCCCGTTGGTCCGGCCACGATTCTGTCGGCTACAACGCCAATCATGATGTTGCCGCTGCTGTGGATCACCACTCGAGAGCGCCCGGGCCTTTGGAGCTGGGTTGGTGCCGCGATTGCGTTTGCCGGCACGGCGCTATTGGTGGCCTCGACCGCTTAAGGCCGAGCTAGAGCGACGCCACGCAGCTCAGCATACGTTGGCTTAATGACGTCGTTGATGAGCGCCAGGCGCTCGTCGAAGGGTAAGAAGGCGCTCTTCATGGCATTGACGGTAAGCCACTGCATGTCGAGGAGGTCCCAGCCGAACTTGTCGACCATGTTCTGCATCTCTTTTGTCATGGAGATATCGCTCATCAACCGGTTATCGGTGTTCAGCGTGACCCGAAACTTCAGATCTTTGAACAGCTTGATTGGGTGATCGGCCAAGTCGTCGACAACCCCGGTGTGCAAGTTCGAAGACGGGCACACCTCAAGGGGTATTCGTCGGTCTCGGATGTAGTTCGCAAGCCGACCAAGCTCGGCCTCTCCGTCTGGGTTGACCTCGATGTCGTCGATGATGCGCACGCCGTGGCCAAGGCGCTCAGCACCGCACCATTGCAGCGCTTTCCAGATCGATGGCGGCCCGTAGGCCTCGCCCGCATGAATGGTGAAGTGAAAGTTCTCGCGCTCGGCGTATTGAAAGGCAAGCATGTGATCGTCTGGCGGGAAGCCCTTCTCTGGTCCGGCGATGTCGAAGCCGACGACGCCGCGGTCACGCCACTTCACGGCAAGCTGCGAGACTTCGAGGCTGTTTTTCATATGTCGCATGGCCGAGCACAGGGTGCGGATCGTCAAGGGGCTGTTGTGGCTGGCATCGGCAAAGCCGCTGGTCACGGCTTCGAGCACTGCGTCCATCGACATTCCTTTGTCGACATGGAGCTCGGGCGCGAATCGAATCTCGGCGTAGACCACGCCGTCGGCGATCAGGTCCTCAGCACATTCCTTGGCCACGCGGTACAGCGCGTCGGGCGTCTGCATGACCCCGGTGGTGTGTGCGAACGTCTCGAGGTAGAGCACGAGGTCTTTGCGATCGGCACCTCGCTTCATCCACTCGGCAAGTTCGGCTGAATCGGTCGTGGGCAGGCCCCCGTACCCGACCTCGTCGGCCAACTCGATCACGGTTTCTGGGCGAAGACCCCCGTCGAGATGGTCATGCAGCAGAACCTTTGGTGCAGCGACAAGCTGCTCAGCGGTGGGTGTAGTTCCAGACATACCTCAGTATGGCCTACTTAGGAGATTGTGACCTCGCACACCCGCCAGCTGACGATGTCGTCGACGAGGGTAACCCGAAAATTCTTCACGCCATCGGCGGTCGGGACGGTGCCAGTGACCTCGCCAGCCCCGGCGTCGGTGCGGCCATCGACGATGAATTCGTCAGACTCATCTAACCCTGCGTTGCTGAGAGTATTGCCCCCGTCACGGTCGACAAACAGAACGTCGTCGATTACGGCAGGACCTGTTGGGGCGAGTTCACGCATCTGTTCGGTTAGTTGCTCAAAGTTGACGCACCCACCGGAGGCCTCGGCGAAGCTGCCCGCGGCGTCGAAGTTTCCGTTGCTGGCGTCGGTGAACATCGTTATGACCGGCGCTTGAACCTCGTCGACAAGGTCGTTGACGGCATTGAAGCCAAAGCCAATCAGTGCTGCGCACGCTCCGAGTGGCAGGAAGCAGAGCACGAAAACCCCAGCCAGAACCCACGGCCACCGCTTCTTCTTTGGCGGCTGCGGTGGGACATTGAAACCCCCATGGGGTGGGCCGCCAGGAGGTCCAGGCGGGGGTTGAAAGGGAGGGAGCTGACCGCCGCCGCCTTGAGGGCCAGAGCCAAATGGGTTTTGTCCTGTGGGATCGCTCATCTCTTGAACGTAGTCGCCTCACCACGTTGTTTGCTGATCAACGGTCAGATGCGCGACGGCTGCCATCGACATGGGGTGCATCGAGGACCGATAGCAGGTCGCCAACCGAGTCGATCAGGTGTGTGTGCGGAGAGTCCAAGAGAAGGGCTTCAGGTGCACCGCCGCTGCGTACACCGATGACCATTCCAGCACCAGCGCGGTTCCCGGCAACCAAGTCACTCGGGCTGTCTCCCACAATCACGACCTGGCCAACGCTGTCGATGCGAAGCTCGAGGATCGCCTGTAGGAGTAGGTCGGGAGCCGGGTGGCCGCGGCGTTGGCCATGAGCGGACAAGGTTGCCGCAAACGACTCGGTCCAACCCATGTGCGACAACGCGGCGCGGCGCACTTCAGGTGTGAAGCTCGTGGTCACACAGGTGAGAATCGAGCGCTGACGTAGCGCGTCGAGCACGCTGCCCGCCCCCGTAACTTCCACCATGTCGGGCACGGCCTCGAGGATCGTGTCGTCGAAGGCCCAGGTTGCCTCTTCGGCGCGCACTGGGTCGCCGATCACGTCGGTAAGCACCAACAAGGTTGGACGTCCGCGGAGTTCGTCGACTCGGTTGCGGGCTGCCACAAACTCGGGCGAGGCGGGGGCGATACCAGCTTGTTCAAGTGCCGCGTCGTACGCTCGGGCAACTACACCCTCATCAGCGATCAGGGTGCCCATGAGGTCGAAGACCACCAGCTGGACGGGTGCATTGGGAGCTGGCGTGGTTGTCATCCCCGTAAGAGTGCCACGAATTGCGATGTTCGGCCGACTCGCTGTGTTCCTACGCCGCTGCGCGGGTTTTGCGCAGGACCGGATCGGCAGTCTGCAGCGCCTTATCGGTCAGGCGGAAGATACGGCCAGCTGCTCCTGGCGTTTGGCCATCGACCAGGTTACCCATGACCTGCAGGGTGATCTTCGCGATTGCGTCGGTGCCCACAGCGAGGCGAAGACCCGACTTCAGAATCCACGGGTGGCCGATAAGGAAGCTAAACCGCCGGCCGGTGCTCAGAAAAGCGTCGAACCGTTCGCCTACCTCGACGTCGTAGCGAACCGCAGCGGTGGCCGGGTTCTCAAGGAAGAGGTCGGATGCGAGCATGCCGCTTTCGAGGCCGTAGTCGATTCCCTCGCCGTTCATTGGGTTGATGAGACCCGCTGCATCGCCGATTGCCACCCAGCCATCGCCATGGCGGCGTTGCGCGCTCATTGGTAGGCGCCAGGCCCGTGGCCGCTCGACGAACTCGCCCAAGCCCCAGTCTTCTTGAACGAGCTTGCGATAGTCGCTGAGAAGTGTGTTCAGGTTGAGCTTCTTGAACCCGCGCATGGTGCTTAGCGCTCCAGCGCCAATGTTCACGGTTCCATCACCAGCGGGGAACATCCAGCCGTAGCCGGGAACAGCTGTGCCATGTTCGTCTTTGAGGGTAAGACACGCTTCGAGGTGCTGGCTGTCGTGACGATCTGACGGTACGTAGGCCCGGATGGCGAGACCGAACGGCTCGTCCTCAACCCGGTCGGTACCCAGCATCTTGGCCACCTTGCCAGGTGCGCCGGTGGCGATAACGGTCATTGGCGCGTGCCAGGTCTTGCCGTCAGCAACGACGCCGATGACGCGGTCGCCGTCGAGGATCGGGAGGGCTTCGGTTTCCCAAATGACCTCTGCGCCAGCTTCAGTTGCTGCATCGATGAGCGCAGCGTCGAGGCGGCGTCGGGGCCAAACAGCTCCATGGTTTGGAAAGCGACCACCACCGGGCCAGTCGAGCTCGCGCACGGTGGAGTTGGCGATCATTCGAAGCCCAACGATGTGGTGCGCGCCATCGATCGGGATCTGCAGGTCGTTGAGTGCGCCGATGGCTCTCGGCGTCAACCCATCGCCGCACACCTTGTCACGGCCGTACGGCGCTTTGTCGAATACAACGACAGAAGCACCGCCCCGCGCCGCCTGGATCGCTGCAGCAGCTCCTGCAGGTCCGGCACCGATGACAAGGACGTCAGCCGACATTGGGGTCATGTCATTAAGTTTGCCATCGACCTCGCATGGAACCGCTGCCTGTGCCGGAGTTACGTTGGGCACGTGATCGGAACACTTCGAGTTGGCTGCGCAATGTGGACGAACGCGGCGTGGCCAGGACGGAGCATCCCGGCTTCGACACCAAGCGGGGGCGAGCTTGCCGCATATTCGTCGTTGGTGTCTGCGGTCGAAGGCAACACCACCTTCTACGCGTTGCCGAGCCTCGAGACCTCGAGCCGTTGGGCGTCTTTGACTCCCGACGAGTTTCGGTTCGTGTTCAAGTTTCCCCGCACCGTCACCCACGACCGTAAGTTGCGGCACACAGATGAGCTCGTTCGTGAGTTCTTTGACGTGCTCGAGCCGTGCTTGTCGAAGATGCATCCGGTGGCCATCCAGCTCCCGGCATCGTTTGGACCATCTGACCTCGGCGTGCTCGAAAGGTTTCTCGGCGGCCTACCAACCGAAGTGCGCTACGCCGTCGAGGTTCGCCATCTCGACTTCTTCGACGGCGGCGAAATCGAGCGGCGGCTGAACGACACGCTCTACGCTGCCGGCGCCGACCGCATCATTCTCGATTCGAGGGCGGTCTTTGCCGGACCGAGGGTTACCCCAGCCGAGCACGAGGCCTTCGAGAATAAACCTCGGGTTCCTGTGCGAGCCGTAGCCACGAACGACTCGCCTATCGTTCGCTTCATCGGGCAAACCAGCCCGGAGGCAAACCCAGAGTTCTGGTCGCCATGGGTCGATACGGTGCGCCGATGGCTTGTGGACGGTCGTTCCCCGATCGTCTTCATCCATACTCCCGACAATGCAGCTGCGATCGACCTTGCCCGACAGTTCTACGACGAGGTGCGCGAGGTGGTGCCTGAATTGGCTCCGCAACCAAACGCTCCACCCGTGCAAGATCCTGCATTGTTCGACATCTGACACTTCTTACATCCTTCGAAACGGAGCTTCAGCGGTATCGAGCAGCAGACGATGGAAAACTATGGTGTCCTCCATGCGTCCTCGTCGCCGGCACGCCCTCCTCCTGTCTGTAGCTCTGTTTGCTACGGCGTGCGGCGGCGCGGACGAAGTCGCCACTGACACATCCACCGCCGACACATCCACCGCCGAGCCAGCCGCATCCGACACGGTTCCTGTCACCGCTGCCACGACGAGCACGGCGGACGAAGCCGAAGCAACGGTTGACGATGAGCCGGTCGTCGATGCCGACGCAGCTGTAACGACCACGTCTGGCCCGGTCGAGGCTGATGACGAGGAGGAAGCTGGCCCCGAGCCAGAGTCCGCGGAAACCACAACCGCAGCACCCGAGCCGCCCGAAACGACCGAGGCTGTCTCCGACGGTGACGCAGACGAGGACGGTACCGCCGAAACCACAACTGCAGCTCCTGAAACAACGACCGAGGCGCCGGAAACTACGACGACAACCGCGCCAACCAACAACACTGCAGCGCCGACAACAACGACAACAACCACTACTTCAACAACGACAACAACGACCACGACAACCACGACGACTACCACCACGACAGCGGCGCCCGCAGGCCGCCAAGTGAGCTTGGTCGGCGGCGGTCAGTTCGATCTGAACTCCATCGAGGGCACCGATACGGTGCTTTGGTTCTGGGCGCCCTGGTGACCGACGTGTCGAAGCGAAGCCGGTGCGGTCGCACGGGTAGCAACAGCCAACCCGGGCCTAACGGTCCTTGGAGTTGGTGGCCTCGACGGAGGGAACGCCATGAGCGCCTTTGTCGACGGCACTGGTGTTGGGATCTTCCCCAACATCATGGACGAGAACGGTGACATCTGGCGCGAGTACGGCATCGGCACCCAACCGGCCTTCGTCCTCCAACGCGCTGACGGTTCAATCGAGAAGTTCGGCAGCCTCGGCGAATCTCAACTCCAAGAACAGATCAACGCCGTCTTTGGCTGATTTCGCCGCGGTCGCAAGCCGTCGCATGGGGGCTCCTTGATGCTCGGCGGTTAGCCGGAGGCCGCGACCGCCCGAACCGGCTTCGCAGCTTCGGGCTCATTTTGGGAATGGATTAGCCAAAAAGCCCGTGAAGGGCATGTCGGGACGTTGGAGCCAGTTTTTGTCTGACCACTCGGCTTCGGCTTCGATGCAATGAAGCGTGAACGCCAGGCGGGACTTCGCTGACGTATTCGGCTCGCTGCGGTGCGGCAACGTGCCATGAAGAGCAATCAGCGTGCCGGGAGCAGCCTCGAGGGGAACCCAGCCTTCGTCTGGGTACGAAGTCGCGTCAAGGGTCTGCATAACGGTGCCGGTGTTATCAGCGTTGCGGACGAAGCGGGACTTCACCGGAATGGTGTGGGCTCCGGGAAGGGCCCAAAGACAGCCGTTCTCCTGGGTTGCCTCATCGACGGCCAGCCAGAAGCCAATCACGCTCTGCGGCTCGGTCCACAAGAACGTGTGGTCGGTGTGTGGGGTGACCTCACCGCCGATCCCGGGGTTCTTAAAGATCACCATCGACTGCAGCAATTGCGGGTTGGCCATGCCGACTTCAGCAGCAGCGTTTGCGAACGGGTACGACCGGCAGAAGTCGGAGAACGCTGGGTCGAGATCGTGCATGGCGTGCCCGATCTTGTTCAGCGCCTGGTGTTTGTCGACGAGCAAGTCGCCTGTCTCGGACAGGACTCCATCTTCAAAGAAGAATCGGGTCTTGTCACCTGAGGTGAGGAAGTAGTCGTCGCGAGCATGGCCCTGACCCTCGTCGGTCGAGAACACCGTGGTGACGCCGCTCGGGTCAAAGTCGTCGACGAGCCGAGCGATCTCTTTCCGGAGGCCGACGAGTGCATCCTCGCTGACGGCGCCGGGGAACACCGCAACACCGTTGGTGGTGAAGTCTGACGCCGGGAACAGCGCGGACATGGCTTACCTGCCGCCCTTTCTGTAGGGCTGGCCGAGCGCCACCGGCATTCGCAGCCGCTGTGCAAAGAAGACCAGGACGAGAAGGACAAGCACGTACGGCAAGATGTTGCTCCACCAACCGGGAACCGCCTCGGCGCTAAGCCACCAGTAGAAGGCGCCGAGGCCCAACAGACCTGCAAGCACCGCGTCGCTGATTCGCTTGCGGGCGAGAGCCCACACAACGACGCCGGCGAGGACGATGGTGTTCACAAGCAATAGCGCGTGAGAGGCCGTTCCGTCGAGGTCTTTGAGGTCGAGCCCGAATACGTAACCAAAGAGCAGAGCGCCGAACAGCACGCCACCTGGTCGCCAGTTGCCGAAGATCAAGGCGGCAAGGCCGATAAAGCCACGGCCAGCGCTGTTGCCTCCTTGGAAGAGGCCCGATAGCTCGGTTGAGATAAAGGCGCCGCCGAGGCCCGCGAGACCGCCGGAGATAATGACGCCGACGTACTTGTAGAACACGATGTTTATGCCTTGGGCTTCACCTGCGTTTGGGTTCTCGCCAGAGATTCGGAGACGAAGGCCAAACCGGGTTCGCCAGATCAACCACGAGGTGAACGGCACGAGCAGAAGCGAAACGATCGACACGAAGTGCAAGTTGGTCGTCAACCCGCGTAAGAGCTCGGCGGTCTCGCTGACGAAGAACCACTCCCGTTGAGCAACCGATTGCAAGATGTCGGGCGATTCCCAGCCTCCAACCGTGCCGCCGCCGAGGATCGGTAGGTCGTAGCGATCGGGGGTGGAGGTTGCGGGCGAGGTAGTCGGAGACGCCCAGACCTCGTCGGACAAATATCTGGTTATCGCGGGCGCCAGGATGTTGATCGCCACCCCGGAAATAATGTGGTCGACGTTGAAGGTCACGGTGGCGATTGCGTGCAACAAACCACCGAGGGCTCCGCCGAAGATGCCGATGAGTAAGCCGATCCACGGCCCGTAGGTGATCGAACCCCACGCGCCGAACCACATGCCAAGAATGACCATGCCCTCGAGCCCAATGTTGACCACACCAGCTCGTTCGCTGAACAGGCCACCGAGGCCTGCAAGGAAGATCGGCACCGCCCAGCGAAGCATCTCGCGCGAGGTCGACACCCTTGTGAGGCGATCGGTATCACTGATGATCTGTACGAGCGTCAGCAGCAGAATGCCGAGGAGAGCGTAAATCGGCCAGCGGAGCCAGGCAGGAAGCTCGTTGAACTTGCTCATACTGCCACCTCAGTGCCTTCTGTCACTCGGCCTTCGGTCTCTTGGAGCGCTTCAGCTGTGGCCCGCGCTTCCTCTCGTGCTTGGATGCGTCCGGTAACGCCGTAGGCAATCACCGCAACGAGCAACACGATGCCCTGCATGATGTTGACGATCTCCTTCGTGGCTGCCTGGGTGTTTTGCAAGATGCCCGCAGAGACGTCGAGGAACGCAAACAGCAACGCCGCGAAGATCATGCCTGCCGGATGGTTTCTGCCGAGAAGCGCAACGGCGATTCCGGCAAAGCCAAGCCCTTTGATCGGGTTCGGCGAGAACTTTGCCTTTTCGTTGAGCTCGACCAAGCCAATCAGCCCGGCAGCCGCTCCGGACAACACCATTGCAGCGACGACCATCTGCTTGGGTGGCACGCCACCTGCGCGAGCAGCGAAGGGGTTCATGCCGCTGGCCCGGAGATCAAAGCCAAAGCGCATACGGGTGAGGAGGAAGTGGTAGCCGAACCCAACAACGCCTGCCACGATCAACATGCCCGTGAGCTCTTTGCCCTGGCCGATGTCGCGGGTAAAGATCTCGAGAAGGCCGTTGATGTTTGGGATGAGCCCGGACTCCTCGATTGGGTTTGTGCCGAGGGTGGTCGAGGTGAAGTTCTCTTGCTCGGCTTGCCAGCGTTGCTGCAGGAACGCGATCAGCCCCGAGATGGCGATTGCGTTGAGCATGATCGTTGAGATCACCTCGTTGACGCCGCGGGTGACCTTGAGAACGCCAGCGATACCTGCATACGCTGCGCCAACGGCAACAGCCACGGTAGTGATGAGCAGTATGTGGAACACCTGGGGGAGAACGACAAGGCTGCCGACTTGGGCGGCGATCAGAAAGGCGAACAGATACTGGCCTTCGACGCCGATGTTGAACAGGTTCATGCGGAACCCGATAGCCGCCGCGATTGCCGAGATGTAGAGCGGCGTGGCCCGGTTGAGGATGTCGACTTGGGTTTCGAGCTTGGCCGCGTGGCCGAGCATGTCCCCAAACGCCGAGATCGGGTTCGAGCCGAAGAGCATGAGCGCGATCGACGAGATGATGATGGTCACCACAAACGCACCGACGGGCGCTGCAAGAGAAAAGAGCATTCGGCGCATCAGGCGGCCTCGTCGGTGTTTTGGGTGGCAGCGCCGGTCATGTAGGCGCCAAGATCGCGTGGGGTTACGTCTTCGGGGGCGAGGCGAGCGACCAACCGACCACGAAGCATGACCACAATGGTGTCGGACAAGCCAATGAGCTCGTCGAGGTCGGCCGAGATGAGCAACGTAGCCAAGCCCTCTGCCCGAGCCGTGCGGATCTGCTCCCATACGGCGGCCTGGGCTCCCACGTCGATGCCTCGGGTGGGGTGGGCGGCAATGAGCAACGACGGGTTCGACGTCAGCTCGCGGCCGATGATCAACTTCTGCTGATTGCCGCCGGACAAGGCGTGGGCCGAGACATCGATGTTGGGTGTGCGAACGTCGAACTGTTCCTTGATGAGCTCGGTCTGGTTCCGAGCCCCATCGCGGTTGATCAACCACCGGGAGCCGTATGGGGCCTGGGTTTGATGACCGAGTGCTGCGTTCTCCCAGAGTGGAGAGTCGAGCATCAACCCCTCGTGATGGCGATCTTCGGGCACATAGCCAATACCGAGCTCGCGGCGTTTGCGGACCGACATCTTGGTGATGTTCACCCCATGTAGGTCAATGGAGCCAGCGCTGACATCAGTAGTGCCGATAATCGCATCGATCAGCTCGCCCTGGCCGTTTCCTTCCACACCAGCGATTCCCAGAATTTCGCCCTTGTGAATCGAGAAGTTGATGTTCTCGACGACATCCCGGCCGTCCTCGGCTTTCACTGTTACGCCTTGAACCTCGAGCGCCACAGTGTCGGTGACGGTGGACTCGGCGGTGTCGGGGGTGGGCAGCTCGCTGCCGACCATGAGCTCGGCGAGGTCGTGTGCGGTGACACCATCGTTGGCCATGCTGGCAACCGTCTTGCCGTGGCGGAGCACGGTGATGCTGTCAGAAATCTCGAGTACTTCGTCGAGCTTGTGGTCGATAAAGATGATCGTCGACCCTGCAGCTTTGAGTTCGCGCATGTTGTCGAACAGTGCCTCGACCTCTTGAGGTACGAGCACAGCTGTTGGCTCGTCGAGGATAAGGATGTCCGCGCCGCGGTACAGCACTTTGATGATCTCGACACGCTGACGTTCGCCAACTTCGAGCGTTTCGACCATGTCGTTGGGGTCGATCGTGAGGCCATAGTCAGCAGCGACCTGAGCCAGATGTGCTTCGGCTTCTTTGAACTTGATCACACCGCCCGAGGTGGGCTCGGCCCCGAGGATGATGTTCTCGAGGACGGTGAGCTGGTCGGCCAACATGAAGTGCTGGTGGACCATGCCGATGCCACGGTCGATGGCGTCGTTTGGCGTGTTGAAGTTGACGACGTCGCCGTAGACCTTCATCGTCCCTTCGTCGGCGGATTGCATGCCGTACAGGATCTTCATCAGGGTGGACTTACCTGCGCCGTTCTCGCCGCAGATGGCGTGAATCTCGCCCTTCTTGACCGTCAGGTTGACGTTGTCGTTGGCGATAACGCCCGGAAATCGTTTCGTAATGCCGGTGAGCTCGATGGCAGCCGTCATGTGATGTGATGCCTCCCCGCAAAACGTACGAAACCGGACCCTACCCGATCGCTCCACGAGGGAGAAAAGCGGGAGGATCCGGCTTCGAAAAGTTCTCTGACATCCGGGGTCAGACCGCAGACGTCAGAATGGACTTGCCGCTAGCCGACCTGGGTTGGGTCGGTTGGTACGACGACGTCACCGGCAACGATGGAGGCCTTTGCGGCTTCGAGTTGGTCAACAATGTCGTCGACGAATCCACCGCTGGTCGAGTAGCCAACGCCGTCAACCGAGAGGTCGTAGACGTTCGGGCCAGCAGCGAAGTTGCCATCGGCCTGTGCCTTGAGGATCTCGAATACCGCAACGTCGACACGCTTGAGCATCGAGGTGAGTACGTACTCCTGGAGGCTCGCATCTACAGCGCCGATGGTGTTGAACTGATCGGAGTCAACGCCGATGCCCCACACCTTGGTGCCTTCGTCCTCGGAGAACTCCTTGGCTGCCTGGAACATGCCGTTTCCAGCACCACCAGCAGCGTGGTAGATGATGTCAGCGCCATCTTCGTACATGGTGGTTGCGATGACCTGGGCACGGTCAGGCTGGTTGAAGCCGTCGAAGTCAGGTGCGTCGGTGATGTACTCGGACACGATCTCGATGTCTGGGTTTACCGAGAGTGCGCCAGCGCGGAAGCCCGCCTCGAACTTCTCGATGAGGCCGAAGCAGCAAACGCCACCGATAAAGCCGAGCTTGTTGCTCTCGGTCTTGAGGGCTGCAGCTACACCGACGAGATATGAGCCTTGTTCTTCAGCGAAGACGAGGCCCGCAACGTTGTCGCCGTATGGCGCAGGTGGATCCTGGCTGAAGTCGAGCATCGATGAGTCGACCACTGCGAAGTTGGTGTCAGGGTTTTCGGCTGCGGTTGCGACTGCGTCGCCCTCGAACAGGAAGCCAACGCCGATGACGATTGGGTTGCCGTCAGCTGCGAGCTGTAGAAGCTCGGCGCGGTTATCGCCGGCGTCGTTTGGTGACGCTTCGGTGAAGTCGACGCCCAGGTCAGCCTTGGCCTTCTCGAGGCCAGCGGCAGCAGAGTCGTTGAACGAGAGGTCGCCACGGCCACCGATGTCGTATACGAGCCCGACGGTTGCGTCGCTGGCCTCGACGTCGCCTTCATCTTCCATGGCTTCGTCTTCCATGGCTTCGTCTTCCATGGCTTCGTCTTCCATGGCTTCATCTTCATCTTCCATGGCGTCGTCGACCGCGTCAGCTGCATCGTCGACCGCGTCTCCCGCAGCATCGGCTGCATCGCCGGCTGCGTCAGCTGCATCGCTAGCAACGTCGGAAACAGTGCTTCCGCAGGCTGCTGCTAAAAGGCTGAGCGCTGTAAGCAGCGCCAGGATGAGTGTGGTTTTCTTGCGCATGTGCCCCTCCGGCTGTAAATCGCGCAGGCAACGAATTCTCGTTACCGCTAGTCAAGGAGCCAAGTTAGCCAATAAGAGGGGCCGCGCGTCCTCGCGATGAGAAATAGATGTCACTGTTTTTCTTCGGACAGCAGCGCTATGGTGCCGGCGGTTCGCTGAGTTCGCCGGTGTCGGGGCTATCTCGACGCCGTTCGAGCCACTTCCCGAGTGGAATTGTTGCAGCGACGATCAGTGACCCCGCAGCGATAATGAGCACCATGACCATTAGGCCAAGGGCAAGAACGCCAAGAAGCGCGCTCATCGAGCGCGCTTCGTCAGGAGTTCAGAGGTCTGAGGGATCAGCTGTTGCGGCCCATGTTTGGCTTGCGACCATGGTTCGCCTTCGAGCGGCGGGCCTTCAACTTCTTCTTCTGCGTACGCTTCGACATACCCAAGAGGCTAACGGCGCGAGCGCAAAAATACGTAAGCGCTGTGCAGGTGGCGGGATACCTGCACAACGCTTTACAGATACAAGGACGGCCAACCACCACCAAAAGTCGCGAACTTTCCAAAATTCCTCCGCCGGGCGCGATTCCAGTCAACGTCGAACATGTATACGTACAGAAGAAGCGCCTCAGGCGAAAGGGGAGGGAGCGGAGCGGACGACCATGTAGGCAATCACGGATCTCGGCGGAAGTCCGAGTGAGAGGCAGAGCGAATTTCAGTCAACGCGGGAACATGTATACGCATTGAGGAAGCGCCTAGGGCGAGAGGGGAGGGAGCGGAGCGGACGACCATGTAGGTGTCCGCGGATCTCGGTGGAAATCCGAGAATAAAAATGCGTAAGCGCTGAACAGGTGGCGGGATACCTGCGCAGCGCTTACAGATATAGAGACGGCCAACCACCACCAAAAGTCGCGGATTTCGACAAAATTCTTCGTTATGTTGATTTTTCAGTGGTCCAGGCGAGCAGTTCTTCAGCTGACCAGGTGTTGATGATGCGATCTGGGTCAACGCCGCATCGCACGGCTTTGTCACAGCCGTATGCCTGCCATTCCATTTGGCCGGGGGCGTGCGCGTCGGTGTCGATGGCGATGTAGCAATCCCACCCAACGGCGAGTTCGAGCAGCTCTTCGGGCGGGTCTTGGCGTTCGGGGCGGCAGTTGATTTCGACAGCTGTGTCGAATTTTTTGCACGCTGCGAACACCATTTCAGCGTTGAATTCCGATGGTGCTCGGCCTGTGCCTGACACTTTGCGGTTGGTCATGTGGCCGAGGATGTCGACGTGCGGGTTTGCCACGGCGGTGACCATGCGTCGGGTCATGTCGGCGGCGGGCATTTTCAGTTTGCTGTGGACCGATGCGACGACGACATCGAGTCGGGCGAGCATGTCGTCGGCGAGGTCGAGTGTGCCGTCTTCGAAGATGTCGACTTCCATACCGGCGAGGATTCGGAACGGCGAGAACGCCTTGTTGAGCGCTTCGAGCTCGTCGAGTTGTTGGACGAGACGCTCTTCGCTCAACCCGTGGGCGATGGTGAGGCGGGCTGAGTGATCGGTGGCGACGACGTATTCGTGGCCGATCTTCTGAGCGGTTCGGGCCATGGTCTCGAGGGGAGCTCCACCGTCGGACCAGGTGCTGTGCATGTGGCAGTCGCCTTTGAGCTGGGCCCGGAGTTCGCCGCCGACCCCAAGCGGGACCTGACTGCGATCGTCGAGCTTGGCTAAGTACCCATCGTCGATGCCGTGAATCGCTTCGGTAATGACCGCTCCTGTGCTCTTGCCGATGCCGTCGACCTCGGTAATGGTTCCGGCTTTGGCTCGCTTTGCGGTCTCGTCGGGCCCGAGTTCGGCAATGGCATCTTGAGCGTTCTTGAACGCTCGGACCTTGTTGCTGGGTGCGAGTTCGCGGTCAAGCAAATAGATCGCACGCTCAAGCGCCTCAACGGGAGTCATGCTCCCACGCTAGCGAATCGTTCGTGTGTGGGCTCCCCGCGATGGTTGTATACGAACGAAGGAATGCTTGCCGCGCTAGGAGGGAGGGACGAGTGACGTAAATGGGCCTCCGGCTAACCGCAGAGGAGCCGCAGGCGACGATTGTCGGCGATTAAACGTTAAACCGGAATTCCATGACGTCGCCATCTTGGACGATGTAGTCCTTGCCTTCGGACCGGACTTGGCCTTTGTCGCGGGCGGCTGCCCACGAGCCTGCCGCAACGAGTTCTTCCCAGTTGATGGTTTCGGCTCGGATGAAGCCGCGTTCGAAGTCGGTGTGGATGACACCGGCGGCTTGGGGTGCAGTGGAGCCGGCACGGAACGTCCATGCACGGGTCTCCTTCTCGCCGGTGGTGAGGTAGGTGCGCAGGCCCATGAGTTCGTAGGCGGCCCGAATAAACCGAGGCATCGCCCCTTCGCCAAGGCCAAGACCTTCGAGCATTTCGGCCCGTTCGTCGTCGTCGAGTTGGGCTGCTTCGGCTTCGAGCTGCACGCATGTAGCGATGACTTCGGCGCCGCCCAAAGCTTCGCTAACCGGGGCAGCGATCGCGTCGCCCTCGTCGAGCTGGTCGTCGCCGATGTTGACCATGGCGAGCACTGGCTTGTTCGTGAGAAAGAAGAATGGCTTGAGCTCGTCGCGTTCGTCGTCGCTGAGGTCGCTCTTGTAAAGCGGCGTGCCTTCGCTGAGGAGCTCGACGACCTTGGTGAGAAGCGCCGTGTCTCCCTCCTTTGACTTGTCGACCCGAGCAGCTCGGCCGATTTTCTCGAGCTGTTTCTCGGCCATATCGAGGTCGGCGAGGGCAAGTTCGGTTTCGACGACGCCTAGATGTTCGAGCGGGTCGGTGGGTCCAGGAACGTCGTCGTCGGGGAATGCTCGGAGTACAAACACGATGGCGTCGACCTCGCGGATACCAGCCAGGAACTTGTTACCAAGCCCCTCACCTTGACTGGCTCCTTCGACGAGCCCGCCGATGTCGTTGAACTGCACGCTTGCGTGGATGACCTTGGCCGAGCCAGACATGTCCGACAGCGCCTGAAGGCGTGGATCAAAAACCTTGGCGACGCCCACGTTCGGGTCGGTAGTAGCAAACGCATACGGCGCAGCCAGGGCCCCACCGCCCGCCAGCGCATTAAACAACGACGACTTGCCAGCATTCGGCAGTCCAACAAACCCAAAGCGTTCCATAAGGCCAGCAGGCTATCGCCGTTCGCATCTGCCAGTGCTGCGAAAGCGGCACCGGTCGCCCAGGAGCTTCGGGCAAGCCAACCAACGGGAGAGGGGGCGCATTCGAGCAAAGGGCCAGCCGCGCCTAGACTAAGAGCGCTATGGCTTGGTTGGTCCACGACGGAACGGTGCTCGCATCGTTGGAGCGTGCTGAGTCTCTGCGTTCCCGGACGGTGGGTCTGCTCGGACGTGACGAAATCGATGGTGCGATCCTGATCGACAAGGCCAAGAGCATCCACACGATCGGAATGAAGTTTCCGATAGATGTGGCCTTCTGCGACGCGGACATGACCGTCCTTCGCATCGTGACCATGCAAAAGCATCGAGTATCGAAGATCGAGTTCAATGCAGCGTGCGCCATCGAAACCGACGCTGGCCGGTTCCGCCATTGGAAGATTGAAGCTGGAGATCAACTCGAGATTCGTGGCGACATCGAATCGCTGAACTGCTCCGAGTGAGCGAGTCCACGCTTGGCCAGGAAGGGCTGGTGGAGGGGGCGCGGCTCATTCTGGTCGCGACGCCCATCGGAAACCTCGGCGACCTCTCTCCCCGCTCGGTCGAGGCGCTTACCAATGCAGACTCGGTTGCCTGTGAAGACACTCGTCGAACCGGCTCGCTGTTCTCACACTTCGGTATTGCACACGGTCCGTTCATTGTGTGCAACGAGCACACCGAGAAGGCTGCGGCAGCCGAAGTCGTGAAGCGAATCGCCGGCGGTCAACGGGTTGCGTTGGTCTCCGACGCGGGCACGCCAGCGGTGTCAGACCCAGGTCGGCGGGTTGTCGAGGCGGTCATCGCGGCTGGCCAGACCGTAGTGAGCATCCCGGGAGCTAGCGCAGTGCTTGTTGCCCTCACTGTGAGCGGGCTTGTCACCGATCGATTTTGCTTCGAGGGGTTTCTGCCCCGTAAGGGCCGAGAGCGAGGCGAGCGAATTGCCGAGCTCGCCGACGAACGTCGGACAGCGGTGCTCTTCGAAGCGCCGCACCGGTTGGCCAAGACCGTTGCCGACTTAGCCGATTCCCTCGGCAGCGAGCGGTCGATCGTGCTCGCACGGGAACTGACCAAGCGCTACGAGGAGATCTGGCGGGGCACGCTTGGCGAGGCCGTCGAGCACACCTCGACGGTCGAACCACGTGGCGAGTACGTACTTGTGCTCGAGGGTGCGCCAGTTCGCGAAATCACCGAAGCGTCGTTGATCGACGCACTTACCGCAGAGCTTTCGGCGGGCGCAACCCGTCGTGATGCCGTCGACACGGTCGTGTCGATGACGGGCGCGAAAAAGCGCCAGGTCTACGACCTGGCGCTTCAACTCGACGATATGTCGTAACCGCGGCGTAGTCGCCGGTGAGCTGCTACTTGGTGGCAGCTGCAGCCTGGGCTGCTCGGTTGGCCTTGCGGCGCTCACGACGAATCTTGCGACGGTCATCTTCGGTGAGGCCACCCCAGATGCCCGCATCCTGATTCGTCATGAGTGCATACTCAAGGCACTCGATTTGTA
>CALHTB010000046.1 GCA_938038785.1 uncultured Acidimicrobiales bacterium | reverse complement strand
GTGTCAACGGTGGGGAGTTCAGGCCGGCGGAAACATGCAATGGGGTCGCGCAGCTTCGGCCGACCGGTGATCTCGGTGAGGACGGCGTCGTTGGCGGCATAGATCGTGTGGCCGGCCACAGCCTGGGGAAGCGGCTTCGTGCGCTTGTCGGCTATGAGTACCGACATGAGTTCGAACCCGTGCTCGATGGCCCGCTCGATAACGAGGTCGCCTTCGGCAATGAAGAACGCAGCCATGTCGCCACCGGGTTGTTCGCGTTGTTGGCGGGCGGCGTGATCGCGCAAGCCAAGGAAAACGTCGATCCGTGGGTCGTTGGCATTCGAAATCGGGGTGCGCACGACGTCAGCGTAGGTCGCGCATCCATTGAGCGGTGTCCGCACGTATCACTCGTATGAAGGAGGACCAAATGTCAGATCCGCTGTCGACACTTCTGCTCGACGTAGATGATCTGCGCGCGGTCATCGCCGACGTTGGCCTCGACAGCTTCATGGACGAACTCATCACCGAGCTTCGAGTTGAGATCGGTGGCTTCGATGAAGCTCGGGTCGAACATCAAATTCGTGCGGGCTTCAACTACGAATCAGCAGAGCACGGTCTGGTCGAGTGGATGCCAACGATGGTTGTCGGAGACGTCGTCTCGGTGAAGACCGTTGGCTACCACCCAGCTAACCCCACAGCACGTGGACTGCCCAGCGTGCTTGCGACAACTGCGCTTTACGACACCACCACCGGTTCGTTGACGACCATGTGTGAAGCCACCTTGCTCACGGCCCTTCGAACCGGGGCGGCCTCGGCGGTGCTGACCAATGTACTTGCATCGCCCGGCCCAGTGACTCTTGGCGTTGTTGGGTGTGGAGCTCAGGCCGTCACCCAGATCCACGCGATCAGTCGTCTCCGGCCGATCGCCTCGATCATCGCAACCGATATCGACAACTCTGTAGCTACGACCTTGGAAGCGCGGTTGCCCGAAGATATTGCTAGCCCGGAGATCGTCGACATCGACGAGTTCAATGCCCGGGTCGGCGAGCTGTCGGTCGTATGCACTTGCACCTCGGTGCCGATTGGCAAGGACCCTGTGGTTGACTTGTCGCTTCGTCGACAGGACCTCCACGTAAACGCGGTCGGCGCCGACTTTCCTGGCAAGACGGAATTGACCATCGAAGATCTTCACGCTTCGGTTGTTATTCCCGATGTGGTTGAGCAATGCCTCATCGAGGGCGAAGCTCAGCGTCTCGATCGCAGCGAGCTTGGCCCCTCGATGGTCGACGTCTTGTCCGGTGCGGCTCCAATGTTGGTTGGCGAGTTCACCGTGTTCGATTCGACTGGATGGTCGTTCGAAGACCTTCTTGCTGCTCGCCTCTTTCGGTCGCACGCAGTTCGGCTGAGTTTGGGGACTCGAGTGTCGCTACAACGCACGCCGGTCGACCCATACGACCCGTACGAATCCCTTCGCCCCAGCAGCGGCGAAGTTATTGCTGAGCTTCGATCCAGCGGAGACTTGGCTTTGGTTCGCGACCGCGCGTAAACACCCCGGCGTCGATGAAGTCGCCAGCGGCCTCGCTATAGCCATCGATTGCTGGCTCTAGGAAGAGGGCGCGAATCGGCAGTCCGTCATTGCGCGCGCTGAAGACCTGATCTAGCCAGCTTTCGAAGAGAGCGCTGCGCCAATCGTCATCGGAGTCGGTCACCCCGAGGCCGGTGACTATCAGATCTTTACCGGGCAGCATCTCGCCAACTCGATGCAGCGTGTCGCCGAGTCGCTCGGCTGATGGCGTTCGACCCGTGGCGTCGCGGCGCTGTTGACCGCTCGGCCAGGGAAGAAGCGCACCATCGGGATCGATGCCGAACGCCGCAACAAGTCCGACGCCGATAGCGGAGAATGCGTCGGCCATATCGGTCCGCTCGACGGCGGCGCGCCACGGCCATTCGAGTACGCCGTCGGTGATCGCCCGACTCCAGCTGCGCCAGATCACCTGGTCCCACATCTTCTGCGCTGGGTTTGCTGCATCGTCGATTGCGTGAAGGTGGGGCAGACCAAACGATCCAACAACCGGCGTTGTGCCCGATGACAAGAGCCGATGTGCGTTGAACGTGGCCTCGATGATTCCCTCGACGGCGTCTTGGGTATCGGTCAACGATCGGCGTCCGGGCGGGCGACGCCCGAGCCAATGGCTGTTGATCGCCCAACCGACCGGGTCCTCAACGGGAATCCACGCGGTGGCGTAGTCGTCGAACAGCTCGGCCATTTTGTCGACGTGGCGACTCCAATGGATAGAGGGTCCGCTGGTGGTTCGAAAGCCCTCGGTGTCCTCAGCGAACCAGCCGGGAAGGCTGCCGTGATGCAGCGTGAGCCAAATCGACAGTCCAGCGTCGCGAGCAGCCTGCAAGTACTGGTGGGTGAATTCGAGCTCCTCCTGGTCGGGTCGACCCGCAAACGGTTCGATGCGAGCCCAGTCCAGTGTCAGGCGTACGTGTCGCAAACCGTGCTCGGCGAGCAACGCAAAGTCGTCAGAAAACCGGACCGAATGGTCGCTGCCAGACGCCGACGGAACGAGCCCGCGGGTGTCTTCCCAGCGGAACCAATCCGAGCGTCGCCCAGCTCCTCGGCTGCTAACTGGCGCATCTCCGGCACCCCACATAAGTTCTTCCGCGTCAATCACTAGGGAATTCTCGCGCGACAAATCGATCCCGTCGTGCGTCTAACCCCTGGAAACTCTTGAGAAGTGGGCGAACGCAACCATGAACGACGACAATCAGTCAGAACACAACGACGACCTCCAGGAAAGCGTTGAGGGAGCGATTTCGGATCCTGACGGCGCAGCTGGGTCAGCAAAGGACGCCGTAGCCGGCGCCGCCGATTCGGCAAAGGACATGCTCAGCGGAGCGAAAGACAAGCTTCCGGACAACCCGCTGTCGGGTAAAGCAGCGGGCGCTGCTGCCGGCGCAGCCGGCGTTGTCGGCGGACTTAAAGGTAAGGCGGGCGACCTGCTCGGCAAGGGCGGAGACGCTGCTGACGTAGATATGCCCGATGTTGATATGCCCGGTGGCGACGCCGGTGCGACCAGCGGAGTAGCCGCTTCGCTGAAGGATCGCGCAGCTGCAGCAAAGGCCAACATGGCTGACGCTGCGGGCTCGATGAAAGACAAGGCTGCAGGAGCCGCCGACGGAGCGAAGGGCGCTGTTTCTGGCGCGGCCGACGGTGTCACCGGCACTGCATCTGGTGCAACCGGCGGAGTGAAGGGTGCCGCTGGCGCAGCTGCTGCCGGAGTTGGTGGCCTGGCCGGTTCGATGAAGGACAAGGCTGCAGGAGCCGCCGATAGTGCGAAGGGCGCTGTTTCTGGCGCAGCCGACGGAGCGAAGGGCGCAGCCTCGGGAGTTACCGGTGGTGTCAAGGGCGCAGCTTCAGGAGTCACTGGCAAGGCCAAGGGCGCCGCTGCAGCTGCAACCGCAGGCGCCGCTGGAGTCGCAGCATCGGCCTCCGACAAGGTCAGCGCCGCATCTTCGAGCGTTAGCGACGCAGCCGCCGGTGCAACCGCAAGCGTGAGCGGTGGCGGAAGCGTCGGTTCAACAGGATCTACGGGCGGCGGCTCGGGCGGATCCGGATCTGGTGGAGGATCCGGGTATGGCGGCGGCTCTGACGATGACGACGAAGGAATCATCCCGGGTCTGCCAATCTCTGGCGAGTGGCAAATCATTGGACTCGGCCTTCTGGTCGCTTCCTTCTTCCTGTTTGGTTCCACGATCTGGGGTTGGATCACCGGCGAAGACGAGGTCGCATTTGGCGATGCTGTCGAGTCGGTTGCCATGGATCCTCAGTGTGAGGCCATCTTCGACGAACTTCGTTCGTCTGATCTCGACGCCGATAGCTACGCAGATCTCACGTGTGAGGTATCTGGTGGCGAGCCGGTCGTGTCAGGTGTCGTCGAGTCCAACACCACTCGAGCCGCCGTTGCTGGGGTCATCGCTGGTGCGTCCGTTGAGGCTGGCAGTCGACTGACCGTTGGTGACGATGAGCCAGAAGAGGTCGAAGAGGTCGCTGCCGAGGTAACGACAACGACGGCAGCTCCAACCACGACAACCGAAGCGCCAACTACGACAGCAGCTCCAACGACCACCGAAGCTGAAACCACGACAACTACCGAAGCTCCACCACCCGAGCCAACCACCATGTGGGATGCCCTGAACGATTCAGGTCAGGCCGGTCAGCTGGTTGCTATCGGTAGTGCACTTGGTCTGCAGGAGTCGCTCGAGGGAGTTGAGCCACCACAGCGGACGCTCTTTGCTCCGTCTGATGCGGCACTTGGCAATCTTGATCCAGCAACGCTCAACGCGGTCGCTGCGGATCCAGATCAGGCAGGCGCACTCTTCGGCTACCACATCGTCCCCGGTGCACTCACTGCTGCCGATGTTGCGGCGCTCGACGGAACCTCGGTGAACTCGCTGACGAACCTGCCGCTGGACATCACGGTTGTCGACGGCGAGGTCTTTATCAACGGTGATACCAAGGTCGTTGCGACTGACTTCACTGCTGACAATGGCATCGTCCACATCATCGATACGGTCCTCACGCCTCCAACGGTGAACGAGGTCATCGGCCTCGAGAATATCGAGTTCGAAGTGAACTCCGCTGTGATCACTGCAGCTGGTCAGGCTGAGCTCCAGAAGGCGGTTGCCTTCTTCACCGAGAGCGCCAACACCTCTGCACTTATCGAGGGACACACCGACACCGACGGCGCTGAAGCTGACAACCTCGATCTGTCCCAGCGTCGTGCCGATTCAGTCAAGCAGTTCCTCGTCGACAACGGCATTGATGGCGAACGCCTCACGACCCAAGGCTTCGGAGAGGCACAGCCGATTCTGGTCGACGGTGTCGAGGACAAGCCAGCGTCTCGCCGAATCGAGTTCCGAGTCCGCTAGTACCCACGGCGGCGGCAAACACGACCGGATGAAGCGCAGCCGAAAGGCTGCGCTTCTTTCGCGTTAGCGCTGGGCGCAGAGTCACCGGGGCCGGTACAGTCCGTAAATGGTGTTTCGTCGAGGTCGTCGCCGTCGTCCGCCGCGGTTTACCTATTCCGCGTGGGACGGCACCCAGGCTGACTATGAGATGAGCGCGGACGATCTGTTCAAGCAGATGACCGATGACTTGGCGTACCACGGCGACCCGAACGCAGCGCTGCGGAACATGCTCCAGAACGGGTTCGATCAAGATGGTGAACGGATGCAAGGTCTGCGCGAGATGATGGAACGCCTCCGCGAGCGCCGTCAGGAGATGCTCGACTCGGGCGACGTCGGTGGAGTATTCGCCGACATTGCCGAGAAGCTCCGCGACATCGTGCAGGCCGAGCGCGACAACTTGTCGGCCCAAGCCGAGTACTCGGCGGGCGGAGACGATGCAGCTCAAGCGGCGCGAGATGCAGCGGCGGAGACCGAGCGAAACTTGCAGCTCGATATGTTGCCGCCGGATCTTCCCGGCCAGGTGCGCTCGCTGCAGAACTACGACTTTACGTCGAAGCAGGCCCAGCAGGACTTCGACGATTTACTCGATGAGATGCGCAACCAGCTCATGCAGCAGACCGTCGATGGCATGTCCGAAGCAATGCAGAACATGTCGCCCGAAGACATCCAGGCAATGAAAGACATGATGGCCGACCTCAACGACATGCTCGAGCAGCGTGCCAATGGGGTCGAACCCGATTTCGATTCGTTCATGGACGAGCACGGCGACTTCTTCCCCGAGAATCCTGAAACACTCGATGAGCTGCTCGAAGCAATGGCCGCACGCATGGCGGCAGCCCAGGCCATGTTCAACTCGATGACACCCGAGCAGCGAGCACAAATGCAAGAGCTGTCCGATCAACTGCTCGGCGACATGGACCTGCAGTTTCAGATGTCCCAGCTTGGCGACAACCTGCAGCAGATGTTCCCAGACATGAACTGGGGGCAGGGATACGACACCCAAGGTGTCGACCCGCTGAACTTCGGTCAAGCGATGGACCTGATGTCGGACTTGGGCGACCTCGACCAGATCGAGCAGATGCTGCAAGGCACGACCAACCCCGGCGCGCTCGCCGAGATCGATTTCGAACGGGCCGCCGAGCTTCTTGGCGACGACACCGCCCGCTCCATGGAGCAGATGGCGCAGTTCACAAAGATGCTCGAGGACGCTGGCCTTATCAACAACAAAGAAGGTGTCCTCGAACTCACCCCTCGGGCCCTTCGCAAGGTCGGCCAGAACGTTCTCGACGATCTCTACACAAAGCTCTCCGCCGATCGCCTTGGCCGTCACAACGTTGCCGTCTCTGGTGTCGGTCACGAACGGAACTTCGAAACCAAGCCCTACGAGTTCGGTGACCCGTTTACCCTCAACATCGAACGCACGGTCCGCAACGCTATCCGCCGCACAGGTGGTGGCACGCCGGTACGGCTAACGCCCGATGACTTCGAAGTCGAGCGCACCGAACGCACCACCCGAACCTCCACGGTGCTGATGCTCGATCTGAGCCTGTCGATGCCAATGCGAGACAACTTCGTGCCGGCCAAGAAGGTGGCACTGGCTCTCGAGTCGCTGATCTCGGGGCAGTATCCGCAGGACTACTTGGGCATCGTCACCTTCAGCGAAGTGGCCCGTGAGGTTCCCGCCCGCGACCTCCCCGAGCTGTCGTGGGATTACGTCTACGGCACGAACATGCAGCACGGATTTCAGATCGCCCGACAATTGCTCTCGAAGGAGTCGGGAACCAAACAGATTCTGATGGTCACCGACGGCGAACCCACAGCACACATCAACGCCATGGGCCGGCCCGAGTTCAACTACCCGCCAACACACCAGACGATCGACCTCACCCTCAAAGAGGTCAATAAGTGCACGCGAGACAACATCCGGATCAACGTGTTCATGCTCGACGCCACGCCGTACCTCACCTCGTTCATCGAACAGATCACCAAGATGAACGGCGGCCGGGCGTTCTTCACCGACAACCAAAACGTCGGCGACTTCGTGCTGGTCGACTTCGTCGAGCAAAAGCGAAAGATGATCCGGAGGGCGGGCTGACGTCCGCTCCCACCTTCGGGGAGCGTTCATTCGCCGCGCAGGCTGAACGCCGGAGGCGGGCCAGCCTCCCCTTTGCAACAGCGGTGGTACCACGCTCCTTTTGGGGGATAGGAACCTGGCACCTTTTTGCGTTTAAGTACCAGGTTCGTCTTTTGGTCGGTGTTGTTTTTCCAACGCTCGGCAGAGGTACCACGTTCCTTTTGGCCCAAAGGAACCTGGCACCTTTTTGGGTTTAGGTACCAGGTTCCTTTCGGGTTGCTGCTGCATCTAGGCTTTCGACATGGCCGTTGAGCGTGTTCCGTATGACGAGTTTTCGTACTTTGCTGACAATGCTTCGGAGTTTGGGATTGCCTACGACGGGCCGCCGACCGTGCGCCGTGAAAGCGTCGCGATGGCGGACGGACGGGCGCTCAGCGCTCTTGTGTGGGGCGATGCCTCGCCTGAATTGGTCCTGATCCACGGGGGAGCGCAAAACGCCCACACCTGGGACACCGTGTGCCTGGCGCTCGAGAAGCCACTCATCGCGATCGACATGCCCGGGCACGGCCATTCGGACGCCCCGGCCGATGGCGCAGCAAACGTCATGCGCAACGCGCAAGACATCGCAGCCACAATGCGAGCTCTCACACCCGAGGCTCGAACGGTTGTGGGGATGAGCCTCGGTGGGCTCACCACGCTGGCGTTGTCGGCCCAAGAACCCGAGTTGTTCGACACGATGGTGCTCGTCGATATGACGCCTGGTGTTACCCGTGGCAAGGCGAAGCAGATCGCCGACTTCGTCAATGGCCCCAAGAGCTTCGAGAATTTTGACGAGCTCCTCGCCCGGGCGATCGAGTTCAACCCAACCCGAACCGAATCGTCGCTCCGCCGCGGCATTCTTCACAACGCCGAGCAGCTCGATGACGGCACCTGGGTGTGGCGGCACGCCCGGCATAATGTCTTCGCTAACCACCCATCACCGGACGAGGCCACCGACGAGAAGAAACCAAACTACGAACAGCTCTGGGATGCGCTCGAAAGCCACAATGGCCCGCTGGTATTGGCCCGGGGTATGCGCGAGCAGTCGGTGGTCGATGACGCTGACGAGGCAGAGCTTCGAAGGCGTCGCCCCGATGCTCGTGTCGAACACTTCGTCGAGGCTGGGCACAGCATCCAGGGGGATATGCCCGTCGAACTCGCGGCCCTGATCGCAGACGTTCTCCCCGACTCATGACGTCGCCGACAGCCGAGATCGAGCGCCTCTTCGCCACCTACGGGTCGAGCAACTACGACGAAGGCGTCACCCTCGAACAGCATTGCTTGCAGACCGCCGCGCTGGCAGCTGCCGATGGCGCCAACGACGAGCTCGTGCTCGCCGCGTTGCTGCACGATGTTGGCCACTTTCTTCAGGCTGAGGCGAGAGGAAACGAGAACTACCTCGCAACCGACTGGGACCACGATGTGGTCGCTGCCGACTGGCTCCGCCCCCGTTTCGGTGACGCCGTTGCCGACGCCGTTGGCCACCATGTGTCTGCCAAGCGTTGGCTATGCACCGCAGAGCCCGAGTACCTGAAGGCGCTCTCGCCAGCCTCGGTGGCAAGCCTTGCCGCGCAAGGCGGCAAGTTCACCGAAGCCGAAGCGGCCGAGTGGAAAGTCCAACCTGGAACCGACGATGCGGTCCGACTCCGGCGCTGGGACGACGACGGCAAAGTGGAGGGCGTCAATGTCCAACCGCTGTCGGCCTACCTGCCACTCCTCCGTTCTTCTGAGCATGGTGCACGGTGAGCGTGCATCAGCCTCAGAAAAACGTTGGAATGCCGCGGGTGGTGTTTCTGATTGAGGATTCGTTGCCGCATGGCCGAGTTGGGCCCGAGCTCACGCCGACGTTGTGGTCGCTGGTCGAGTCGGGAGGGTGGAACCCGGAGGGCGGCGTGTCAGTGCTGGCCAGCTCCACCTACCCCAACCATGCAACCTTCGCCACCGGGCGAGATGTCGCCAGTCACCGAATCTTCACGAACGACATTTGGGACGGCCAACAGTTCGTGTGCTCATCGACCATTGGGCCGGTGGGCGGCACGGTCTTCCAGGCCGCTCGTCGCGCCGGCCGATCCACCGCTGCGGTTCTTGGCGACCAGACGATGGTGGGATGCATGGGCGCCAGCCAGGCTGATATTCATTGGCCACCCAAAGGCGTACTCCCCGAGGGGACCGAGCTCGACTGCTTGGGATACGCCGCCAACGCGGCGGTGATCGATGCCCTTGCATCGTCGGATGCTCTCGACATCGACCTGCTGTACATCCACATGAACGATCCCGATTCGACGCTGCACAAGTTCGGCCCTGATGCACCCGAGACCGTCGAACGGATCCGCGAGATCGACGACGACCTGGCGTCGGTCGTCGAGCTGCTGCAACCGAAATGGGACGAGACCGTGCTGTTCGTCGTGAGCGATCACGAGCAGGAAGCCGTGAACCAGAACATCGAGCCAATCGATTTGGCGGCCGAGCTTTATCGGGCGGGCCTGCCTGGGCATGCACACAACGAGGGCACGATCGGCATCGTGTACGACTCGCCTGGGGCTGCATCGATCAAGACCCTCGAACCGATAGAGGACGCCATCGACCTCGACCACACGAACGACGGCACCGCGATCACCCTGGCGTGGTCGGGTCCAGGTCGGGTGTTCGGTCGATCGAACAAGACGCTGGCCGGACAACACGGCTCGCCCCGCACCCGCACTCAGGTCGCCACGGTCTCTGGCGGTCATCCAGCCGTCGCCAATATGGCCACATTCCTCGCAGCCAAGCGTCCCCACGCCACCGACTACGCCCACCTCATCGCCAACCTGCTCGACCTACCGCTCAACCGCTAAAGATTTGTACACGATTTGGGTACCTATACGGTCTGAAACTGTGTACAAATCTCAGCTGGTGATTGGTGGGTGCGTGGTGATGAAGTCGACGACGTCGTCGGGGTCGTCGAGGACCGCGATCATCTTTGCGTAGGGGCGGTCTCCAGCGAGCTGACGCAGCAGTAGGGGAGCGGCCAAGCGGTCGTCGGCCCAGTACGCCGAGTCGACAAACACCATTGGCGAGATGAGGTCGAACACGTTGTAGTGGTTCTGGGTGGCGTCCATGAACACTTCCTGCACGGTCCCCGCGGCGCCCGGGGTGTAGACGACGCCGTGGGTAGCGATGGCGAGCAGTCCGTCTTCGCGAATGCTGTTGCTGAAGTACTTGGCCACGTCGGTGGCGAAGTCGTTCGTGGGTTCGTGCCCGTAGAACCAGGTGGGTATCGCCAAGCTCGCTGCACCGGCGGGATACCGCTCGGCGACCTCGACCCCGAGGGTTCGATAGCGGTCGGTCGAGTAGTCGACCTCCTGGGACAATGTGGCGAGTGCGTCGTCGAGCGCCTCATCGGGGTGGGGCGCTAGCCATGCGCCGAGGTTGCCAGCTTCCATTGCGCCGGGGCCGCCGCCGGTGACGACCAAGTGTCCGCTGCGGCACAGAGCCCGGGCGACGACAGCGACCGTTCGGTAGGTGGCGTCGTCTCGATGGAGGCTGTGGCCACCCATGATCGCCACGACCTTGTCGTGCTCGGCCAGATAGCCGGTGAGAGCCTCGTCGACCGCGTGGTCGTGAATGCGCTGGGCTAACGCTTCGAGAATCGGTGGAGGCGGCTTCTTACGCCATCGAACCTGGTGGTGGTAGATGGCGCTGTCGAGGTCGTTCGTGCGCAGCTCGTCGGGGGTGTACAACGAACCGCGGTACGGGTTGTACGGAAGATTGTCGAATGGCGGGAAGATCGTGGCACCCGTCGATGCAGCGTGATTCTCGGCGGTGGCTTCGAGCTGGCACCCTAAGAACGCCGCATGGGGCCACGAATGGGAAGTGATAGCCGCCGTACGAGACGTGAGGTCAAGGCCCTGTAGGGCAAGCGGTTCGGTTGTTCGACCTTGGGTAACTACCTCGTCGAAGGCCGCGATCGAGGTGAGCTCGGAGCACTGCGGGATCATCGGATTTGATCGAATTGGCATTGGTCGATCGTTCGGTGTCGTCGTCATGAATTCGTCATGTCCGTTCTGCGGCCTGTGTTGAGGGCGCGGGTGATGTTGCTTATGTTGCCAAAGTTGTGGAGAAATATTGGTATTTCAAGGATTCCAGCTTTACATTCGTAGGATTACAGTGTTGTAATTACATCACGGAGATACGGCGAGGTCGTCGTTCTAAACAAGATTGGCGACACCGCCCCGGCCGCGCGCGGCTAACCGGCGGTTTACTGGGAGCAGGAAAACACACGATGGCAATGACAGGCGCGTCCGACAAAGACGAACCAACGTGGCATGATTTCGCAAACTGTCTGGGAGTCGACCCTGACTTGTTCTTCCCCGAGCGGGGAGCATCCACAAAGGAAGCCAAAGAGGTCTGCCGAGGATGTGTCGTACGTGACGACTGCCTCGAATACGCCCTGCAGAATGGCGAGAAGTTTGGCATCTGGGGAGGCATGAGCGAGCGCGAACGTCGCCGCATTCGCCGCCAACGTGCCCTCGCTCGTGCAGCAGCTGCCGCCGAAGCCAGCGGCTGACCTGACGCTGACCCGACAATGAAGTGACAGTGGGTCCAACCTCGTCGCGTTAGCGGATGAGGATTGAAGTGCTAGCCTGAACCTCATGGGACCCATCGGTGCACCAGAACTTCTGATCATTCTCGTAGTCATTCTCGTCTTGTTTGGCGGGGCAAAGCTTCCAAAGCTCGCCCGCTCGCTCGGCGAAGCCCAAAAGGAATTCAAGGACGGGCTGTCCAAGGGCATGGATGACGACGAAGTGCAGGACGCCTAAGTCACAACGAGTGCGGTTGTCTTCCACCGCACATCACGAACAGCCAAAACGTAAATGCTCCGGAGCCGAGGCCCCGGAGCATCTTTCGTTTTGTTCAGATTTCTTTCGCCGCCTCGGGCGCCCAGGCTGCGTGAACTAACGCAACAGCTTGCGTTCCTTCTTCTCGGCCTTCTCGGCTTCTTTGCGACGGGCCTTCAAAATGCGCCGTCGTTGACGCTCGGAGCATCCGCCCCATACACCGTGGTCGATGCGGTTGGTGAGTGCGTATTCAAGGCACCCATCCTTGACGGTGCACTGGGCACAGATTCGCTTCGCTACCTCGACCCCAACGCCATCGCTGGGAAAAAAGGTTTCGGGGGGCTGGTTGGCGCACAATCCCTTTGCCATCCAAGTTGGTTCCATTAGACACACCTCCGCGTGTTCACAAGAGTACTACGCCCAAAGTGGACCGAAAGTTCCCGTAAAGGAGGACTTTCGGACTACTCCTCGAAAAACTATACGTCTCTCGTCCAATACGAACGCTAGCCTGTCCGTTGAGTTCACGCGGAGTTTTGCGTGTGTTGAGAGGAAAACATGTCGAACACGATGGAAGAACAACTTCCGGCCCAGGGCCACGCCAAGATCGTCTACAACGGCCCAATAGCCCCCCACTGGGACATTCGCACTATCTCGGGCGATACCGCCCTCATGGATGGTTTCCGCGACCGTGTGACCGCTCGGCTCCTCTTGCTTCCTCCACACGACCCGCAGTTCCGCCGCAACCGTGAGCGCGTGAACCGCGATGGCGAGCGCGAGCGCATCTACATCGAGTGGGATTTGGGCTACGAGGAAGACTCCGAGCAGACCCGGTCGTAGTTCTTTCGCGTTGCAGGCGAGCTAACAGCTTCGATAGCTCTCGATGTTTCCGTTCTCGTCTGGCAATCTGCCCGCGTCTCGACTGAACTAATAGACCCGGTGAACCTACCGATTGGCAGATCATGGTCGAAGAGATTGAGATGGAAGCAGATAGTGCCGTGCTGAGCCTTGACGGCCGCGGCTACTCGGTCGCCTCTTTCGACGACAACCCGACCAACTACTTCAACCGCGAGCTCAGCTGGCTGGCCTTTAACGGCCGAGTGCTGTCGCTGGCGATGGATGTGAAGATCCCGCTCCTCGAGCGGCTGAAGTTTCTTGCCATCTATTCGGGCAACCTCGACGAGTTCTTCCAGGTTCGCGTTGCTGGCCTCCACGACGTTGTCGCCGGCGAAGTTCGGTTCCGCAGCCCCGACGGCCGTACCCCCGATGAGCAGCTCGAAGCTATCCGCCACGCGGTTGTGCAACTTGAGCTGCACCGTCAAGACATCTTCACCAACCAGCTCGTCCCACAGCTTGAGCTGCAAGGCATCACCATCCACCGGTACGAAGACCTTCGGGCCGACGACATAAAGATCGCCGACGCCTATTTCGATGACCAGGTCTTTCCGATTCTCACGCCGCTGGCGGTCGACCCCGGCCACCCGTTCCCGTACATCTCGGACCTCTCGCTAAACCTCGGCGTTCGGGTACGCCGTCCTAGTGAGGAACGGGCGCGCTTTGCTCGGGTGAAGATCCCCGACCAGCTCGATCGCTTGGTCAAGCTCAGTACGCCAGGCTCGTTCCTGCGCATCGAAGACCTGATCGTTGCCCACCTCGATCAGCTGTTTCCAGGTCTCGACATCGTCGAACACCTCGCCTTCCGGGTGACACGAAATGCCGACCTCAACTACCGCGACGAGGAAGCGGACGACTTGCTCGAGCTCGTCGAGATGGAGCTTCGACGTCGCCGATTCGGCAACGCCGTGCGCCTCGAGATCGGTTCGACCGACAGCGAAGCGATTCGTTCGCTGCTGCGCCGTGAGCTCGAGCTCGACGACGCCGACATCTACGTCGATAAGTCGTTCCTCGCGATGTCCGACCTGTGGGCATTGATGAAGCTCGACCGTTCCGACCTGCGCTTCGATGATTTCTCGCCGGTTGTGCCTGCTCGAGTGTCGGGCCGAAGCGGCGACACCGTCGATCTGTTCGACGAACTGCGTGACCGTGACCTCCTCGTACATCACCCGTACGAATCGTTCTCGGCCTCGACCCAAGAACTCATCCGTCGCGCGGCCAAAGACCCCGACGTCGTGGCAATCAAGATGACGCTGTACCGCACATCGAGCGACAGCCCGATCATCCGTGCGCTGGTGCGTGCTGCTGAACGTGGCAAGCAGGTCGCCGTGCTCATCGAGCTCAAGGCACGTTTCGACGAGCGGGCCAACATTGGTTGGGCCCGAACCCTCGAGCAAGCCGGCGTGCACGTTACCTACGGGCTTCCGGGCTTGAAGATCCACGCCAAGATCACCATGATCGTGCGCCGCGAGGCCGGACAGATGGTGCGCTACTGCCACTTCGGCACCGGCAACTACAACCAGGGCACGGCCAAGCTCTACGGCGACTTCAGCCTCATGACCGCCAACGAGAAGCTTGGCGACGAAGTGGCCGTGTTGTTCAACACCCTCACCGGCTATGGCGGCGAAGTGAGCTACGACGAACTGCTGGTCGCCCCCGACGGTCTTCGCTCGGGACTCAACGCCCTCATTCGCCAAGAAATGCGCTCGCCCACCGGCCGCATCATCATGAAGATGAACTCACTCGTCGACCCCGGGATGATCGGCCTGCTCTACGAAGCCAGCCAGTCCGGTGTCGAGATCGACCTCATCGTCCGCGGTATCTGCGGTCTTCGACCTGGAGTGCCCGGTCTGTCGGACAACATCCGAGTTCGCTCGATCATCGGTCGCTACCTCGAACACGCCCGCGTGTATTACTTCGCAAACGGCGCCGGCGAGGGCGAGTCGCTCGTCTACATGGGCTCGGCCGATCTCATGCAGCGCAACCTCGACCACCGAGTCGAAACGCTCGTTGCCCTGTCCGACCCATCGGTCGCCAAGCGCATCGAAGATGCCCTCCAGCTCGACCTTGAACCAAACGTGCAGGGTTGGAATTTGTCGCCCGATGGTTCGTGGCATCGCAACACCAGCGATGACCGCCTCGATCTCCACGCCGAGTTCGAACGTCAGGCAATTGCCCGACGTAAGTCGGGCACCGCTCCAGGGCGGGGCTAACGCACGATGGGTTCCGACGCGGAGATCCGCGCTGCAGGTGGTGTCGTCGTACGGGCGGCGAAGAAGGGCCCAAAGGTGCTGCTCGTGCATCGGCCCGACTACAACGACTGGACCTTTCCCAAGGGGAAGCTCGACCCGGGTGAGAAATTCAAGAAGGCCGCGCACCGAGAAGTGCTCGAAGAGACCGGTTTCGACTGCAAGCTCCACAAGCCGTCGCTGCCGTCGATTCACTACGCCGATCGCAAGAACCGCCAGAAGGAAGTTCGCTACTGGCTCATGACCGCAATTGCGGGTGAGTTCGAACCCAATGACGAGGTCGACATGATTGCGTGGGTTCGTCTGGACAAGGTGGTCGATCGGCTGACGTACGCGAAGGATAAGAAGTTCTTTCTCGACGTGGTCAAGTCGGGGCGGATCGACAAGGTGCTTCGCTCCTAGACCGAGTACTAGGTCAAGCTATTCATTCTGCGAGTTCTGCTCTGGCGACGGCCCGAACGGTCGACCGGAACACTGCAGCCTTGATCACATCGTGGATTCGGTAGCTGACAGCAGGAGAGTCGTTCACCTGTTGTTTACCTTGATGGTTCTTGGCTGTTAACCGCCGGGAATACCGTGATTGTGGAATCGTGAGCGAGATCTCGCCACCGGAGATGAAAGGACGAAACGTGCCAACCTCTTTTCAGCGCACTGTTCGGACAATCGGTGCACTTGGCGCCCTGACGCTTGCCGCTACAGCCTGCACCGAGATCGGCCCTGAGCCCGGCTCGACATCGGCAGCGGACACGAGCGGCTCGATCTTTATCTCGGGCTCGTCGACCGTTGAGCCAATTTCGGTTCGTGTCGCCGAAATGTTCGAGAGCATCGCCCCCGGAGTTCAGGTCGATGTCGAGGGACCGGGCACGGGTGACGGGTTCAAGAAGTTCTGTGACGGTGAGACCGACATATCCGATGCCTCACGCGCCATCAAAGAACAAGAGATGGAAAACTGTGCGGCGAACGGCGTGAAGTACACCGAGATTCTGGTCGGCATCGACGGCATCGCCGTCATGACGAACCCCGCAAACGATGCGGTCGATTGCGTCTCGATCGAGAACCTCTACGGCCTTATCGGGCCGGAAGCCACTGGCACGACCAACTGGTCGGACGCGAACAGCATTGCTGGAGAAGGTATGCCGTCTGCTCAGCTCGACATCTTCGGGCCGGGCGCTGAGTCCGGTACCTACGACAGCTTTATCGAGATCGTGCTCGAAGATCTCGCCGAGGAGCGTGGTCAGGAAGCGACCACCCGCACCGACTACAACGCAGCAGCTGACGACAATCTGACGCTCCAAGGCATCCAGAGCTCGCCGACGACCATTGGCTGGGTTGGCTATGCATTCGGCGCCGAGTCCGACGTCAAACTGCTTGAGGTTGATGGCGGCGATGGCTGTATCCCCGCCACTCCCGAGACGATTGCGTCGAACGAATACCCGATCAGTCGAAACCTCTACATCTACGTCAACGAAAAGAAGGCCCGACGTAACCGTGCGCTCGTGGAGTTCGTCGACTTCTACGTGAGCGTTGGTCTCGATGAGGCAGTGTCCACCGTTGGGTACGTCGAGCTCACCGAGGACTCCAAGGCTGACGTTCGCTTCGAGTGGAACGGGTAGGTCGAACCAATGACTGACGTCGGCATCAACGCACCGGAGCTCGGACGAGTTTCCGAGATCTCGATCGAGACACTTGCTGGTCCAAAGAAACGGGCTCGCAAGGAAGCAGCGATTCGCAGCTTCTTCTTCTTCGCTGCCTCCGTGTCGGTGCTCATCTCCGTCCTGATCGTCGGCAGTCTCATGAAGGAGACATGGACGTTTGTGTCCGAGGTCGACTGGTCGGTGACCTGGGGTGAAATTGGATGGTTCCCTCGCCAGGGTCTCTACGACATGCCAACGCTGCTGGTGTCGTCACTGATTGTCACGATCGTCGCGATGTTGGTAGCGGGTCCGCTGGGCCTGGGCTCGGCCATCTATCTCAGCGAGTACGCCAGCAAGCGAACTCGTAAGTTCCTCAAGCCGATCCTCGAAGTACTCGCCGGAGTGCCCTCGGTAGTTCTGGGATTCTTCGCCCTCGTCTTCATCAGCCCTCAAGTCATCGAACGCATTGGGCGGAACGGCTGGCTGGTGATCGGAGCGCTCATCATCGTCGTCTATCTGATGCTCGTCCTCGGATGGGCTCGTCAGCTTGTTCGCCGGGAGGCGGGTACCGAGCTGTCGACACAGGTCAAGCGTGTGATGGTGCTCACCCTGCTCGTCGCAAGCGCGTTGATCCTCATTTGGTGGGTGAATGGTGTGGCCGGCTCTTCAGACCCTGAAGCTGCAAACTTCTTCACGGTGAAGGGCAGCGGCCAGCTCGCTGCCGCGGCAGTCGGCGTGGGCATCCTTACGATCCCGCTCGTCGCATCGGTGTCCGAAGATGCTCTGGCTTCGGTACCTGACGAACTTCGCCAGGCATCCGCCGGACTCGGCGCCCGCAAGATGACCACGACTGTCCAAGTGGTACTTCCCGCCGCCGTATCGGGCATCGTCGCTGCGTTCATCATCGGTGTGAGCCGGGCCATGGGCGAGACAATGGTTGTGTTCCTCGCAGGCGGTGCAGCTGATCAGGCCGAATTCACCGCCTCGCCATTCGACGGTGGCATGACTATGACGGCCGCAATGGCCTCGCTTGCTACCGGCACTGACAGCGTCGTCGGCGAAGCTCTCACCTTCCAGAGTCTTTTCTTCGTTGGCTCAGTGCTCTTTCTGATCACCCTTGCTCTCAATATCGTCGCTAGCCGGTTCGTCAACCGCGTGCGCGAGAAGTACTAGGAGGCTGTTGTGGTAGCTAGCACGCTTGGAAACAACGGAGCGAAAGCACGCGTCGAAGACGAGATCTTCGGGCGAGGACGTGATTTGCGCGGATCGGGTTTCCGAACGCTGCTCTTGTCCTGCTTGGGAGTCAGCCTTCTCGTACTCGTTGTCCTCATGGTTCAAGTTGTCTCTGATGGATGGTCGGTCCTAAGCACCCGGCCAATCGACTTCTTGACCGGAGTGCTTCGCAGTCAGCCAGGCGACGACGCCCTTGGCATCTCCCAAGGTCTCGTCGGATCGTTCTGGATTGCTGTCTTCGTGACGTTCCTAGCGTTTCCTGTTGGGATCGCTGCGGCGGTGTATCTCGAGGAATACGCCAAGCAGAACCGGGTCACGACCATCATCGATACGGCGGTCCGCAACCTCGCCGGCGTTCCATCGGTGGTCTACGGCCTGCTTGGTCTGTTCTTATTGGTGAAGGGATCGAAGTACACGAATTGGCTGTTCGTCCATCCGTTCAACTGGTTCTGGAAGCTCTTCAAGGATGAGGCCGCGTTCCAGGGTCAAAGCACGCTGATCGCCGGTGGTATGACGCTGGCCATTCTTGTCTTGCCCATCGTTATCATCACTGCCGCCGAGGCAATTCGCGCCGTGCCGTCGAGTCTTCGACAAGGTGCCTATGGTGTCGGCGCAACAAAGTGGGACGTCATCCGAACGCAGGTGTTGCCCTATGCAGCGCCCGGCATACTGACCGGCACATTGCTGTCGCTGTCACGGGCAATTGGCGAGGCGGCACCACTGATCCTGGTTGGGGCAATCACCGGTCGCCTTGCCCCACGAGAGTCGGTCTTGTCAGGAATTGGGAGTTTCACTGAACAGTTCGCCGACAAGTTCACTGCCATGCCGATCGTTATCGTCGGCTGGATTCGTCAGCCCGGTGAGACGTTTCAGCCTGCGGCAGGCGCCGCGATTGTCGTGCTGCTGATTCTGGTTATTGCCATGAATTCGGTGGCTGTCGCGCTGCGCAACTACTTTGAAAAGAAGCGAGGATAGAACAATGGTTGAGGCCAACCCGCCAATTGACGAAATCGCGAAGGGCGTACGCATGAGCATCGACTCGTCAGACATGGCTCCGGCCGCTGCGTTAGACACGCCCGAGCAGATCAGCGCTGACGACCTGGTCTTCGACGTGAGTGATCTCAGCGTCTACTACGGAGACTTCCGGGCTGTCCGTGACGTCAACATGCTCATCAAGCGCAAAGAGATCACCGCGCTGATCGGGCCATCTGGCTGCGGTAAGTCGACGGTTCTTCGTTCGTTCAACCGAATGAACGATCTCATCCCGACCGCCCGAGTCGAAGGTGACCTGCTCTACAGAGGTGTCGACCTGTACGACCCTCGGGTCGACCCGGTCGAAGTTCGGCGCCGCATCGGCATGGTCTTCCAGAAGCCGAACCCGTTCCCTAAGAGCATCTACGACAACGTGGCCTATGGGCCTCGCGTCGCTGGCAAGAAGAAGGGGCTTGACGACGTTGTCGAGAGCAGCCTGAAGAAGGCAGCACTGTGGGACGAAGTGAAGGATCGCCTGCAGGAATCGGCCATTGGTATGTCGGGTGGTCAGCAGCAGCGCCTGAGCATTGCTCGTGCGATTGCCTCGGACCCTGAAGTTCTGCTCATGGATGAGCCATGTTCGGCACTCGACCCGATTGCTACAGCTCGTATCGAAGAGCTGATGGCTGAGCTTAAGGACGAGTACACGATCCTCATCGTGACGCACAACATGCAACAGGCAGCACGTGTGTCTGACCGGACGGCGTTCTTCTCCGTTCAGGTGGATGAGGCGAACGATCGCCGAACGGGATTGTTGGTCGAATACACGAACACCGAGAAATTGTTCTCAAACCCCGACGACGAACGGACCGAGAACTACATCACCGGCCGTTTCGGCTGATCGGAGAGCAGACATGCAGAACGAACTACGAGGCAATTTCCACGAAGAGCTCGACGCTGTCAGCGACATGATTGTCACGCTCGCCGCGCACGTCACCGAAGCCATCCCGCGCGCCACCGAGGCCCTCATCGACAACAACCTCGAGATGGCGCAGGACATCATCAGTCACGACGACGATCTCGACCAGCTGTCGCTGCAGATCGAAGAGCGCTGCTACGCCCTGATTGCGTTGCAGCAGCCAATGGCGATCGACATGCGCTCGATCGTGACCGCCATGAAGATCAACGGCGAGTACGAACGCTCAGGCGACTTGGCCGTGAACATCTGCAAGGGCCTTCGCCGCATCTACGGCATTCAGCTGACGCCTACGCTTCGAGGCTTGGTGACGTCGATGAGCGAAGAGGCTGTGCGCCTCACCCGGGTGTCGGTGGACGCCTATGCCGAGGGGAGTGCCGGCCTGGCGTCTGCCTTGCCCGACATGGACGATCGCCTCGATGACCTTCAGGTCGACTTCATCCAAGAGATCTTCGCGTCGCATGCTCGCGGCGAGCTCAAGCTCGAAGAGACCGTTCAGCTTGCGCTGATCGCTCGCTTCTACGAGCGCATTGGCGATCACGCTGTGAATATTGGTGAGCGTGTCATGTACATGGTCACCGGCGTGACACCCGAAGTCGCTGGGGCCGCTCAGGCTAAGCATGCCGCCGAGGTCGATGCGTTGGCCGAAGTTGCCGAAGGCGTGGCCGAGGAAGAAGCCGAGTAGCCAGTGTTCTGGCCGTTCCTCACGCTGGTGCTTGTCATCGTGTTGGGAATTCAGATCTTCGCGAACCGGCAGCGTGAGCTGTCTATCCTTGGCAAGCTCAACCGCACGCTCAAAACTGCCGGCGATGACCGTACCGAACCAAAGTCGGTCGACGGTGCGCTCGATCGTCTGGCCAACATGGTGCACTCCGACGAGTCCGACGAGATGCCTCGACGGGTCGCGGTGGCATTCGACGCAATGGCTACCGGAGCGGTGCTTGTCGATGCCGATGGCGTCGAGATCATGCGAAACGCAAAGGCCCAGCCCTACGCCACTGGACGCCATGGTGACGCGCTGATCGAGAACGTCATCCAGGATCGTCTGCAAGATGCGCTGCGCGGCGAGTCGACCGATGAGGAACTGCGTCTGCATGGTCCGCCCGAGAAGTTTCTTCTTGTGGTTGGAAGCCCGCTCGTCGAGTCGGGCGAACTCCTCGGTGCGGTGGTGCTGGTCGACGATGTAAGCGAGCAACAGCGGCTCGATCAGGTGCGGCGCGACTTCGTCGCCAACGTCAGCCACGAGCTCCGCACCCCGGTGGGGGCGCTGAGCCTGTTGTCCGAGACACTCGAGGGCGAGACCGACCCGCAGATCATCGACCAGTTCCTGAGCCGAATCCAGGACGAGTCGACCCGACTCGCAGGGCTCATCGACGACCTGCTCGATCTCAGCCGAATCGAAGGCGGCATCGATGCCGAGAGTGTGGCGGTCGACCTTGGTTCGGTAGTGCAGGAGGGCGCTTCGGCCGTGCGCGCGGCCGCAGACAAAAAGCAGATCAACCTGACTGTCGATGTTGACGAAGCGCCATCGATCATTGGCGATCGCGGTCAGTTGATCTCGGCGGTGACCAACCTCTTTACCAACGCCATCAAGTACACCGACGAGAATGGGTCCGTCAGCGGGCGGCTCGTTTCTCATGGCGACGAGATCGCCATCGTTGTCGAAGACACCGGAATCGGCGTCCCGCAGCGCGACGTTCAGCGAGTGTTCGAGCGGTTCTACCGAGTTGACCGAGGACGCGCTGCGTCGACTGGTGGAACGGGTCTAGGTTTGTCGATTGTGCGAAACGTTGCGATCAATCACGGCGGTCGAGTCGAGCTGACCTCGCAAGAGGGCGTTGGTTCGACGTTCTCGATGATCCTTCCGGTTTCTGGGGCCGAGCTCACCACACGCCCTACGAGTGCGCAGTCGGGCGAAATAGATGGCTGATGCTTCGGTGCTGGTCGTCGAGGACGAGGCCAGCTTTGCCGAAGCGCTGACCCTCGGTTTGGGTCGAGAGGGCTTTGCGGTCACGGTGTCGTCCGACGGTGCGGATGCGTTACGTCGCTTTGAGGAGATTCAACCCGACATTGTGCTGCTCGATGTGATGTTGCCGACGCTGTCGGGAATCGACGTGTGCCGAGCAATCCGCGCCACGTCGAATGTGCCGATCATCATGGTGAGCGCCAAGAGCGAAGAGCTCGATATGGTCGTCGGCCTTGAAGTCGGCGCCGATGACTATGTGCAGAAGCCGTATCGGCTGCGCGAACTTGTCGCCCGGATGCGGGCAGTGATGCGTCGTTCTGAACACAGCGCAGCGTCATCAGAAGACGTCGAGTCAGCTGATGTTCCTGTCGAACCGGTGACAGTCGGCGACGTCACGGTCGATTCGGACCGCCACGAGGTCACGGTCCGAGGCGACGTTGTTGCCTTGCCATTGAAAGAGTTCGACCTGCTGACGATGCTGATGCGCAACGCTGGCCGTGTGATGACCCGCGAAATGCTGATCGAGCAAATCTGGGGCGCTGACTACTACGGCGACACCAAGACGCTCGACGTGCACATCAAGCGGCTCCGCAACAAAGTCGAGACCGACCCCAAAGAACCCACCCGAATCCTCACCGTCCGCGGAGTCGGCTACAAGTACGACGACGCCGTTCGCTCCGCTCACTAACCGAGTTTCTCGCCCAGGGGCTCAAGACATCAACCGACGCCGTTCGCCCGCCAGCGAGTACCTCCGGGGTCTGACCCCATCGCTACTCACTTCGCTTGCCGAGGCTTGTCTGCGAACAACGCTGGGGTCATACCCTTCGATAGCGATACGGTCGGGTGATGAGCGAACATCTGCCGTCTTTCCGCCTTGATGATCAGGTCGTTGTGGTTACCGGCGCTAGCCGAGGAATCGGCCGTGGAGTGGCCGAAGGGCTCGCGGCCACGGGGGCAATCGTTGCGGTGACCGCACGTTCTCTGGCCGACGCCGAAGTGGTCGTTGCAGCAATCACCGACGCTGGTGGCCGAGCACGCGGCTACGCACTGGACGTGACGAGTATCGAGTCGATCAACATGGCGGTCGACCAGATCGTTGCCGACCACGGGCGGCTCGATGTGCTCGTCGCAAACGCTGGTCTCGGAGCAAACCTGCCCGCGCTCGAGGTCACCGAGGAACACTGGGATTCGATGATGGACGCCAACCTGAAGGGTGCGTTCTTCACCGCTCAGGCGTGTGCTCGCCATATGGTCGGCGCAGGGGCCGGGCGAGTCGTGGCTATCAGCTCGCAGGCATCGCTGGTCGGCATCACCGATCATGTTGCGTACAGCTCATCGAAGGGCGGGCTCAACCAGATGGTGCGAGTGCTGGCCTTGGAGTGGGGCCCACTTGGCGTCACCGTCAACGCGGTAGCGCCGACGTTCATCTACACCCCAGGAACGGCCGAACGCCTCGACGACCCCGACTACCGAGCCAAGGTCGTCGAACGGATTCCCGTCGGAGATGTGGGCGAGATCAAAGACGTCACCGGTGCCGTGGTCTACTTGGCATCAGAAGCCGGGGCGATGGTGAACGGCTCGATCCTCACCGTCGACGGCGGCTGGACCGCCCAGTAAGAATCAGGCCTGAAGCGACCGGAGGACTGAGATCGCGTCGGCTTCGGCGTCGCCAGTCAGGTTGAGAGTTGTGCTGTCGGTCGTTCCGCTGACCTCGAGCGTCATGGCCAGCCGGTCGCGGTAGATGAAGATGACCTCGGGGCGGTGCGAAGACTGATACAAGAACGACTCGGTACGGCTTGAGCGAGCGCGGC
>CALHTB010000045.1 GCA_938038785.1 uncultured Acidimicrobiales bacterium | reverse complement strand
AGCTTCAACCGAAAGGCGGTTCCACCGAACGAGTTCGTCAAGATGATGTCGCTTCCCGAAGCGATGTAGCCGGCGTGAACGTCGGTGACCTTGTCGGGAAGGTCGATGTTCCACATCTCGGGCGGGTCGCCAGCGGTCAGGCCGCGAGCAAACAGTTCAGTACCCATCGCGCCATCAACCAAGAGCGCGTCACGGGTTTCCAATAGGTCGGCAATTGTCGTCATTTCAGCTCTCCGCAAGGATGTCGTTCAGCACGCCCAGCAGCTGGGCGCCTGCGACTTCGTCCTCTTCGATAAGTGCATCATTGACGGTCTCTTCACCGAGTCGTGCGATCGCATCTGCGACGAACCGTGTACATACGGTATCTAACTCATCACCCTCAAGTCCAGGTTTGAGCTGCGGTGCAAGCTGTTCACATGTCACAGCCAAGACGGCCTCATTGTTGGATTCCTCACGCTCGCAGTCGACATTGTCGGTGGGATAGTCAACCTCGAGCAGCACTCGATTCACTGCCTCGTTGACGCACTCGTTCCACGGGTACACCGTGTGGTCGGGGTGGTCGACGGTCAGAAGAATGCCGTTCTGCAAGATCTCGGTCGCCAGCTCCTCGGACTCGCCAAACGAGGTGACCGGGTCAGACGTGTTGCCCACAACCAAGATCGGTACGCCACCACCATCGAGGGGAACGGCGAGCGGTTCTGGCGCGATGGTGTCGTAGAAGACGCAGGTACCTGGTTCGCTATCACCAACGGCTGCGAGCAACGGAAACTCCGTATTGAGCTGATCTTCGATGGCAAAGAACTCCGCACTCTCGGCAAGCCTGACTTCGCGGGTTTTCTCTGGGCGAAGGGCCCAACCGTCGAGGCAGTTGATGTGAGCGGTGATGTTCACCTGGCCGGGGTCAGCTCCAAGTTGAAACTCGGAGAGCTCGCTGAACACGCTCGGGTCATTTCGCTCCTGCAGCGCGGCAAGCGCATCCCACAGCATCGGCCACTGGCTCTCGCTGTACAGCGGCGTAATCAACGCAAGGAAGGCAACGTCGTCGTTGTTCAAGTTCGCTTCGTTGACGAGGCCGAACTTGTTGGCCGCGTTGTAGTAGTAGCCGACCGGGTCGCCGTTGTTGTAAATCGGGCAGGTCGTGTCAGCGCATGCTGCTAACGCCTCCCCAAGGAGGTCTTCAATTGGCTGTATCTCTTCGCGAGCCGATTCGAGTCGTTCTTGGAACGTGTCTTCTTCATCGAGCGGGTTGTCGGCCCCGTCGATCACCATGGCGCGGACATTGTCGGGGAACAGCGTTGCGTACCACGTGCCAATGAGCGAGCCATAGGAGTACCCGAGATAGCTGATCTGCTCTTCGCCCATGGCCTTGCGGATCTCGTCCATGTCGCGCACAACGAAGTCGGTGTGAATCCGGCCGGCGATGTCGCCCATCGATTCGACGCACAGCGCAACGGCAGCTTCGCCAGCCGCGATCTCCTCGGGGGTGTCGTAGAGGTCTTCGATGTCAGCCAGCAACTCAAGCTGGTCGCCCGACTCACCGCACGCAAACGTCGGTTCGGATTCGCCGACCCCACGGGGATCGAAGCCAACAATATCGAATCGTTCGCTGAGCTCGGCGGGGAAGACTCCGAAGGTAAATGCCTCGGCCAGGCTCTTGCCTGGAGCGCCTGGGCCGCCGGGGTTCACCATCAAGATGCCCAGACGACGGTCGGTGTCTGAGGCCCGCAACACATTGATGGCAATGTTGATCGTCCCGAGACTCGGGTCGTCATAATCGGCTGGAACCTCGACGGTGGCACATTCCAACTCGCCGCAGATTTCCCAGTCGACAATGTCGACAAGTAATGGCGCTGCGGTTGACGTGGTGGTGTCAACGGCTTCAGTCGTTGTGGTGGTCTGAGCGGGCTCGTCGGTCGACGGTGGCGCCGGCGCTTCGGTCGTTGCGACGGCCACGTCGGCGTCGCTTGAGCCGGAGCTACATGCGCTCGCAATAACCGCGACGGCAGCGAGCAACGCGAGCAAGCGCTGATGCCTAGAAGTCCGATGCCTAGAAGTAAGGAACATGGTGGGTACTTTCCGGAGGATAAGAAACCGAAACCCCCGCCTCAGGCGAAGCGGGGGCAGCGGAGCGAGAGTGTCATTGCCCTCATGGTAAATCCTGGGTCTTCCTGACCTGGGTCATGGTGGCCAGGGTCATCGTCGGGATCAGCCTCGGCTGACGGAGACTTCCCCGACGTTCACGTCGAGCGTGAGGCGCAGCTGCGCGTTGTCATCGGAGAACCCGGCATCTGGGCTGAAGCCAGAGTTCTCGTTATCGAACAGTTGCACTTCGCCGACAAAGTCGGCCTCTGCGTCGATGTCGACACGTACGTCCTCGGGCAAGATCACCTGGAGCGAGCCGAAATCGAGGTCGACGTCGAGCTCGACCGGGTCGTCAGCGCTGACCGAGGAGAAGTCGACGTTGGTTAGGTCGATAGTGACATCACCGGCTTCTTCAGAGATCACCGATGGGATCTCGTCGACGTCGGTATAGACGTATCCGAACTCTTCGCTCGATTCGAAGTCCAAGTCGCCGCTGTCAATATTCGCGACAGCGGCGAACATGATGAGACCACCGATGGCAACCACTGGGATGGCCATAACTCCGAGGATGGCAGCGACAACCGCTGCCCGACCGACGCGTGACCGCTTGGGTGCTGGCTGGGGCTCAAATGGAGGGAGCAAGGGTGCTTGATTGAAAGATGCTTGGTTGTGGGTGTCCTGGCTGTATTGCGGCGGGGTGCCATCGATTGGGGTTCCACCGGCGGTTGTACCAGCGAACGCAGCGACCGGAGCTTCTTCCTTGCGGGGGTTCTGGTTGAGCAGCCAAACGCCGCCACCGATGAGCGCAAGCGGGACAAGAACGCCAGCGAACTCTCCGCTGCTGGCGCCGAGCACGATGATGCCAGCGAGGGCGAGCAGGCCAATTCCCAAGTCACGGCCCGACACCTTCACGGTGTGGCGCTGCGCCGGCGGCCAGAACTGTGCCCGAGGGATGACGATCCACGCCAGGGCATAGGCGAGCAGCGCCGTGCCACCCGACATGAGGAAGACGACGATAAACCCGATTCGGGTGAGGGCAACGTCCCAGCCGTAGCGGTGGGCGATACCGGACAGGACACCACCGAGTGTTGCGAACGGGTCACGGGTAAGGCGGGTCTCGGCGTAGGCCGGATTCTGTGGAGGGGCCGGGTTGTTGGTTGGCCCACTCGAGTAGGTCGCTCCGCTGAAGGACGGCTCGGCAGCTGGTTCGCTGTAGGCGTCAGCTTCAGGAATGTCGTCATCGACGAGCGGGTCGCTCAACTTTGCAGCCTCGGCGAGAAGTTCGTCGGGGTCCACACCGTGCTCCACCGTCTCGGCTGGCTCGGCGTTCTCTGCATCGAGGGAATCGCTGTTGTCTTCTGGGCTTGGGGTTTCGTTGATGTTTTCCATGTTCTCATCATTGGGGAGCTCGTGCATGGTGACTATTGGGTGATCCACGGATCTCCCCCTGGTTTTGGCCCTGACCCTCAGGGTGCTCTCAGGGTCTGCCCCTGATGACCTAAGGGACCTGCAGCTGCGAAGATAGACACATGGAAACCTCGCTGCCGCGCACCGCCTGGCAGATCCCCCGAATCGATCAGAACTCCCGCCTTATTGGCGGCGTGGCCTCCGCAATTGCTCGAGAGCTCGGCGTCCAGCCCATTGTTATGCGAGTCGCCTTCGCCCTCACGTTGGTCGTTGGGTGGGGCCTTCTGCTCTACGTCATGGCCTGGGGTGTGCTTTCCTTCTTCGCTCCTTCCCAGCTCAGCCCGTATACGCCAGCAGCCAAGGGCGCCACATCCGTACACCGACACGTCGCGATTTTGCTGATCGTGATTGGGGTCATGGTCCTGTTCGCCCAAATCGCCCCCGGCTCGGTCACTACGTTCACCTGGCCCGCCGGCTTTGTCTTGGCCGGAGCACTGATCGCCTGGTCGCGAGGCACCAACAACGAGGGCATTTCAATCGTCGTCCGGATCGTTGCTGGATTGTCTGTCGCCATCGGCGGCGTTCTCGCATTCGCTGCGCTGTCGGACGTGTCGGCCGTCCAGTTTCTTGTCGCCCTCGTGTTCGGCCTCGCCGTCATTGCGGGCGTCGTGCTTATCGCCGCGCCGTCGGTTGTGCAGATGGCCCACTCGCTCGACGGTGAGCGCTCCGATCGGATCCGTCTCGACGAACGAGCGCGAATCTCGGCCCACCTCCACGATTCGGTGCTCCAGACGCTCAGCCTGATCCAACACAACGCAGACGACCCCGTGAAAACCGCACAGCTAGCTCGTAAGCAAGAACGGGAACTCCGCAACTGGCTGTACGGCTCATCGGTCACTGAACCGGGCGGTATTCGTCTCGGTCCGGCGATCGAACAGGCGGCCACCGAAGTCGAGGAAGCGCACGGCGTGCAGATCAACGTGGTAGCGGTCGGCGACACGGGAGCCGCAGTTCACGGCGACCTACGCCGGCTCATTGCGGCGACCCGTGAGGCTATGAACAATGCGGCAGTTCATTCCGGCGAAAGCCAGATCGATGTGTTCATCGAACGGCTTCCACATGCGATCGAGATCTTTGTGCGCGACACTGGCGCAGGCTTCGACATCGACGATGTCGCCAGCGACCGCCGCGGAGTTTCAGAATCGATCCTGGGACGAATGCAGCGAGCGGGCGGCTCGGCCACCATTCATTCCACCCCGGGTGAAGGCACCGAAGTCGAACTCTCCCTTCCCATCAGCCCAACGCCACCACCGGCCAACGCAACACCCACCACGGAGCCCACCTCATGACCCGCCTTGTTCTTGTCGACGATCACGCTCTCGTCCGGGCCGGTGTACGGGCCGAGCTCGAGGACGACTTCACCATCGTCGGCGAAGCAGGAGACGTGCCCGAGGCCATCGACGTGATCGCCCGGGAGAAGCCCGATGTGGTCGTGTGCGACGTACACCTGCCCAGCGGCACCGCAGCCAACGTGATCTCGGGGTGTGTCGACCGCGGCATTACCACCGTGTTCTTGGCCCTGTCGGTTTCCGACGCCGCCGAAGACGTGATCGAAGTCATCCGTTCCGGCGCCCGCGGGTACATCACCAAAGCCACCGACGGAGCCGAGCTTGTCGACGCGGTCAAGCGGGTAGCCGGCGGTGACGCCGTCTTCTCACCCCGTCTCGCTGGCTTTGTGCTCGACGCATTCTCGACCGAGCTCGAAGCACCCGCGGCCGACCCCGAGCTCGACCAGCTGACCAACCGCGAACAAGAGGTCATGCGCCTGCTGGCCCGCGGCTACGCCTACAAAGAAATCGCCCGGCGACTCACCATTTCGATCAAGACCGTCGAATCCCACGCCAGCGCCGTCCTCCGAAAGCTCCAGCTCTCCAACCGCAACGAACTAACCCGCTGGGCCGCCGATAGGCGAATTCTGTAACTTGTCGGGACTTCCGCCCGACATCCGCGGACACCTACATGGTCGCTACGCGAGCTCCGCTCCCCAAGAGATGGATTCGTCGGGACTTCCGCCCGACATCCGCGGACACCTACATGGTCGCTACGCGAGCTCCGCTCCCCAAGAGATGGATTCGTCGGGACTCCCGCCCGACCGCCAGAGGCGCTTTTGGCCTCCCGCGATCTATCAGCGCCTCGGGCGTTCAGCCTCCGTGGCAAATGAACGGCCGCCGGAGGCGACAACAGGCGGCAGCTCGTCTTGCGAGAATTAGCGGCGGAGCCGCCTTGCAAGTTAGAGCTGCTGGGCGGCGGAGCCGCCTCGCAAGTTAGAGCTGCTGCGAATTCCAGGCGTCTCGGCAGGCGTCTGCTGTGGTGCGGGTGGTCTTCCAGCCGAGTACTTCGTTGGCCTTGGTCGGGTCGGCCGTGCATTCGGCGATGTCGCCGGCGCGGCGGTCGGTGACTTCGTAGGGAATCGTGAGCCCGGTGGCTTCTTCGACTGCGGCGATGAGCTCGAGCACGCTTGTGCCTCGACCTTGGCCGAGGTTGTACACGTCATAGCCGTCTTGGTCATCGAGGTATTCGAGGGCAGACACGTGCCCCTCGACCAAGTCCATGATGTGGATGTAGTCGCGCACGCCCGTGCCGTCGGGGGTTGGCCAGTCGTCTCCAAATACCATGACCTTGTCGCGCTTGCCGGTGGCAACTTCCATGATCATCGGCATCAGGTTGTTCGGACGTCCGACTGGAGCTTCGGAAATACGGCCACTCTCGTGGGCGCCGACCGGGTTGAAGTAACGCAACGAGGTGATCTTCCACCGATCGTCGGAGGCTGCCAGGTCGCGGATGATGACCTCGATCATCTCCTTGGTCATGCCATAGGGGTTGGTCGCACCGATCGATGCCGTTTCAGGGATCGGGCAGACGTCGGGGTCGCCGTAGACCGTCGCCGACGACGAGAACACGAACTTCCACACTTCGGCGTTTCGCATGGCTTCGAGCGTGGCCATGCAGCTTTCGAGGTTGTTGCGGTAGTACTCGAGCGGCATGTCCACCGACTCGCCCACAGCTTTCAACGCAGCCATATGGATGACCGCGGTGACATTGTTGTCTCGCAGCACCTTCTCGACGAGATCAACGTCCGTTGCGTCGCCTTCGACAACAACGATCGATTCGCCTGTGATATCGCTCACGACGTCGAGCGCTCCAGGCTTCGAATTCACATAGTTGTCGAGTACGACGACCTGATGACCCGCTTTGATCAATGCCAACGCCGTGTGGCTCCCGATGTAGCCCGCGCCACCGGTTACCAAGACTGTCTCGCCCATGTCACTTCTTTCCTTTGCGTTGGTCTGGATTAGGGAACTATCGGCACGCACGGCGTCCGCTGAAGGTGTCGATGTGGCTACCGTGTGCCCGTGGCTCTCATTCTTGCCTCTGGCTCACCTCGACGGAGCGCGCTGCTCGAAGAACTTGGGCTTGAGCTAGTTGTTCGACCAACCAATATTGACGAGACGCCGCTACCAAACGAGCAGCCTGCAGAGCACGTGGAACGCCTTGCCCGTGAAAAGGGCGCGGCTTGTATGGCCGGCGCTGACGACGTTGTGATCTCCGCCGACACGATCGTGACCATCGACGGGCAGTTGCTCGGCAAGCCCACCGATGACGCCCACGCAGCCACGATGTTGCGCCAACTGTCTGGGCGAACCCACGAGGTCATGACCGGCGTCGCCGTGCGCAGCGACGGCGAAACCACGTCGTTCGTCGAGCGAACGGTGGTGCATTTTGCTGAACTCACCGACGAAGACATCGCGTGGTACGTCAGCACCGGCGAACCTGATGACAAGGCAGGCGCCTACGCCATGCAGGGCCGGGGCGGAGCGTTCGTGACTGCGATCGAAGGCAGCTACGACAACGTCATTGGCCTCCCCCGCTACCGCCTTCGAGAGGTGCTGTCCGAGTTGCTCTAGCGAATCTGGAGGCTGTGACCCACCTCAGACGTAGGCCTCAGCCTTTAGATCTTTAGCCCCGCCCGAGCCAGCTGCGCTTTTTTGTAGTGAGCGCGTCGTCGCTCAGGCCTCGGATCGCTTCGGCAAACTCCGCTGCTGTGCTGAAGCGGGCGTCTGGCTTCTTCTCAAGTGCTCGGAGAAGCAGAGCGTCGATATCGCTATGGAGCTTCTTGTTCACCGAGCTCGGGACGGGTGGTTCGGCTTCAACGTGCATTCGCAAAAGATCCATCCGCTCACCGACGAAGGGCAGGTGCCCGGTCATCATCCGATAGAGGGTCACGCCAAGGGCATAGACATCGGCTCGGCCATCAACCGGGCCACGGGCGAGCACTTGCTCGGGAGAGGCGGTCATTGCGGTGGCGTAGAGACGTCCCGGCTCGGCATCGGGGTCCTCGGCATCCTGGGCGAGTCCGAAGTCGAACAGCACCGGCGTGCCGTCCGCCCGCAACAGGATGTTCGATGGCTTTACGTCGCGGTGGACGACGCCTGCGTCGTGACATGCCTGCAGGCCGTCAGCCACCTGGGCGGCGAGTTTCGCCGCCGTTGCCAACTCGACCGGCTTGCCGACGGTCATCGTCCCAGCGAGGGTCGGCCCGTCGATCCACTCCATCTCGATAAACAGCACATCGGCAATGGTGCTCATCTTGTTCGCACGAATAACGCACGGGTGCTCGACCTTGGTTAGCGCGTTGTATTCACGAGGCACCGCGCGACGGAAATCGGCGTTGCCCATTGCAAACGCCGACAGAACCTTCACCGCAACATCGACGTCGTCGGAGCGTCTTCCGACGTAGACGGTGGCCGAGGCACCCTTCCCCAACACGTCCTGAATGACATAGGGGCCAAAACGTCGGCCGACTGCGATTGCGGCCACGTGTCCCCCTCCTTCGTGATTCGATGTGCCTCCTTTCTACCTCACACCTGCGAAACACCTGGGGGTACGGGGCCACGTCTCGCTTGCCAGCTGGCACACTGGACGGGTGGAATCCACGCCCGCGCAAGCTTCACAGCTACCAACGTCTTTGCAGATCGGACGGCTGACCGTCACTCCTCCCGTGGTGCTCGCACCGATGGCGGGGGTTACCACCGCGCCCTACCGAACAATGTGTCGCCGGTTCGGCAACGAGATGGCCTACGACGACCCGAACCCTGCGCCCGGCGACGCGGTCACCGCTACCGGCGGCCTCTATGTCAACCAGATGATCACGGCCCGGGCCCTTATCGAGGGCCACAAGAAGATGCTGCACTCGGCTCGCTACGCCGATGGCGAAACGCCGCGAAGCATTCAGCTCTACGGCACCGACCCGTACTGGATTGGCGAAGGGGTCAAGAAGCTGGTCGACGAAGGAGCAGTCGACCATATCGATATGAACCTCGGATGCCCGGTGGCCAAGATCACCCGACATGGCGGCGGCAGCGCCCTTCCGTGGCGTCATCATCTGCTGCGTGACATCGTCCGGGCAATGGTGTCGAACGCTGGCGATATCCCAGTCACGCTGAAGTTTCGGATCGGCATCGACGACGACCACATCACCATGCTCGACACCGGCAAGATCGCCGAGGACGAAGGCGCGGCCGCGGTTGCGCTGCATGCTCGAACCGCCGAGCAGGCATATTCCGGCAACGCCCGGTGGGACACCATCGCCGAGCTCAAGCAGCACGTCACGTCGATTCCCGTGCTCGGCAACGGCGACATTTGGGAAGCGTCTGATGCGATCGAGATGATGACCCAAACGGGCTGCGATGGCGTGGTCATTGGCCGCGGTTGCCTCGGTCGGCCGTGGCTGTTCCGCGAGCTCACGCAAGGTCTTGCGGGCCGCGACATCACTCCTGCTCCAAGCCTGCATGGCGTCATCAAGATCATGACGACCCACCTCGACCTGCTGACCGATTGGCTCGGTGAAGACCGCGGTACCCGCGACTTCCGAAAGCACACCAGCTGGTACCTGAAGGGGTTCCCTGTGGGCGGCCAACTCCGCCAGCAGATCAACCAGATGAAGAGCCGCGATCAAATGCTCGAACTCCTCGGCACGTTGGTCGACGAAGAGTTCCCGGCCGAGGCTGCTCGCCTTACCCGCGGACACAGCCATGGCCCGAAGCGGGTCGTGTTGCCGCACGGCTGGCTCGAAAGCCGTGAAGACCCAACCCCTCCAGGGGCGTTGGCAAGCGCGTTCTCCTCTGGCGGCTGAGGTGGCTCAGCCGTCCACCAATCAGGAGATCGACCCGTTCTATGTGATGGAAGTTGTCGCCGCCGCTCAAGAGCGCGAGCAGTCAGGCGAGGCGGTGTTCCATCTTGAAGTCGGCCAGCCCTCGACGGGAGCTCCGAAGGGTGCAATCGAGGTGGCACATCGCCTGCTCGACGAGCAGACACTCGGCTACACCACGAGCCGAGGCATTCCCGAATTCGCACCGGCACTGGCCAAACACATTGGCCAGCAGTACGACCTCGACGTCGACCCTGGCCGCATCGCGATCACCCAGGGCGCTTCCGGTGCGTTCGTCCTGGCACTACTCGCCGCGTTCAAACCCGGGGCTCGGGTTGCGGTAACCGCCCCTGGCTACCCCTGCTACCGCAACATGCTCACCGCGCTACACATGGAGCCGGTTGCGCTGAATGTCGATGCGTCAACACGGTTCCAGCCAACCGTTGAACTCCTCGAAGCCGCCGGTCCGCTCGACGGCGTGATCGTCGCCAGCCCATCGAACCCGACCGGCACCGTGTTGTCGTCATCGGAGATGACGAAGCTGGTTGCGTGGTGCGACGAACACCACGTGCGGTTCATCAGCGACGAGATCTACCACGGCCTCACATACGGGGAATCCAACTCGGTCACAGCGACGTCGCTGTCGGACAACGCCATCGTTATTAACTCGTTTTCGAAGTACTTCTCGATGACGGGGTGGCGCATTGGTTGGACCGTCCTCCCCGACGAGCTCACCACTCGGTTTGATCGCCTGGCGCAGAATCTGGTGATCTGCCCAACAGCTCTCAGCCAGCACGTGGCAATCGCGGCGCTCGAATGCCGAGACGAGCTCGACCAACACGTTGAGCGCTACACCAACAACCGGCAGATCCTGCTCGACGGTTTGCCCGCCGCGGGCATGACCGACCTTGCCCCCGCCGACGGCGCCTTCTACATCTGGGCCCGCACCGACCACCTCGCCGCCGACAGCAAGCTGCTGGCCGCCGAGTGGCTCCGCACGCTCGGCGTCGCCGCCACCCCTGGCATCGACTTCCACCCGACCGAGGGCCACAAGTACATGCGGTTCAGCTTCTGCGGCAGCCCCGAAACCATGCGCGGAGCCGTCGACGCCCTCACGAAGTGGCGGCTCCGACAGCTCGCCAGCTGATCAGATCGTTGTCCGTCAAATTTGTCGAAGTAGTAGGGTGCGCGAATGACTGAACAGCAGGTAGCTCACCTCGTCGTTGACGCCCTTCGCAAGAGCGGCATTGACCAGCTGTTCTGTCTTCCCGGAGTGCAGAACGACGACTTCTTCAATGCGCTCGTCGACGCTCCCGACATCCGGCCGATCGTCACCCGCCACGAGCAGGGCGCGGCATACCTGGCTATGGGCGCCGCTCAGGTCACTGGTACGCCCGCAGCGTGTTGCGTCGTGCCCGGCCCGGGAATGCTCAACGCGTCGGGCGCACTGACGAGTGCCTATTGGGGATACGCCCGAGTGCTCACCATCGTCGGCCAGATTGCCACTGCGGTTCAGGGGCGCCACCTTGGCGCGCTTCACGACCTCCCCGACCAAACCGCAATCCTCGATCAGCTCACCAAGCACACTGCCGTTATTCATGACCCAACGACTGCGGCGGCGACCATCCAGGAAGCGGTCGACCGGGTCCACTCAGGTCTTCCTCGCCCGGTGAGCGTTGAGGTACCGGTCGACGTGTGGTCTGCGCATGCCCCCGGTTCGATCGAGGCGCCGACGATCACCACACCGCCTCTCAATTCTGACGAGATCGAACGGGCCGCAGCCCTGCTTGCCAACGCCGAACGTCCTCTGTTCGTCCTTGGCTCGGGGGCGTACGGCGCAAGCGAATCGATCATTGCGCTGGCCGAACGAGTCCAGGCGGCGGTGACCACTCGCCGCATGGGTCACGGGGTCGTACCAACAAGCCATCCCCTGTTTGTGCCGATCACCTCCGCCCACGAACTGTGGCCCGACGTGGACGTCGTCGTCGGAATCGGAAGCCGTGTTGAATGGCCGCTCGGCACCTGGGGGTTCGACGAGAACCTGACCCTTATCCAGATCAATGTCGATGCCGACGAACTCGATCGCCATGGCATCACCGCGGTGGGTATCCACGGCGACGCCGACATTGCCTGCCAAGCGCTCCTCGCTTCGGTCGGCAGCGGTGCTCGTCCTTCCCGCGTGGCCGAGCTCGATGCGTTGCGCACGTCGTTCCACGAGCAGACGGCCCACCTCAGTCCGCAGCGCACCTACACCGCGGCCATTCGAGACGTACTTCCCGCCGAGGGCGTCATCGTCGAGGACGTCACCCAGATCGGCTTCGCTGCCCATCTGTTCTACGACCACCTGCAGCCGAGAACGTTCTTGTCGTCGGGCGCTGCCGGAACCCTGGGGGCTGCCACCGCCGTCGCCATCGGCGCGTCGGCGGCCACCGACAGGCCCGTGGTTGGGCTAACCGGCGACGGCGGTTTTCTGTTCACCGCCACCGAGCTTGCCACAGCTGTGCAACACAACATTGCGTGCAACATCCTGCTGTTCAATAACCAGTCGTACGGCAACGTCAAGCGAATCCAGCGCGAACGCTTCGGGGAAGACCGCACGATCGCAAGCACCCTTCGCAACCCCGACATGAAGTTGCTGGCCGACGCTTTCGGGGTTCGCTACTGGCACGCCGATTCTCCCGAGACCCTTCGTCCCGCGCTCGGCGCCTCGATCGATCATGACGGGCCGTGTCTCGTCGAGGTCAGCGTCGACGCGATGCCCAACCCGTGGCCGTTCCTTCGAATGCCGCCGAACCGCGGCGTCTCGCAGTAGCTACGGAAACTCGGGCTTGCGCTTATTGAGGAAGGCATCGATGCCTTCGATGCCCTCGGGGTGGCGAGCTTGGCTAGCGATCTCGAATGACTCGTTCTCCATGGCTTCGCCGAGTGACGAGTTCGCTCCGGCGATAAGCAGGCGTTTCGCTCCGCCGAACGCGTTGCTTGGGCCCTTGGCCAGCTTTGCTGCCAGGGCCCGTGCATTGGTGAGGACTTCGTCGTCGGGGTGCACTGCGTTGATCAGCCCCCAGTCGAGGGCTTCGGCTGCCGACAGCACCCGGTTGGTGAGGACGAGCTCGGTTGCCCGGCGCAGGCCAATCACTCGCGACAGGAAGAACGTCGACGTGCCATCTGGGGTCAGACCCGCAGCGGTATAGGCCATCGTGAACTTGGCGCTCTCGCCAGCATGAACCAAGTCCATGGCTGCCGTGAGGCTCATTCCTGCGCCACCTGCCGTTCCGGTGATGGCACCGATGACCGGAGCATTCATTCGAGCAAACCGGCTGAGCGCGCCATGGAAATCGATTGTCATCTCGTGGAGGTTCGCCGGTGTCTGGTCGCCGCCCTCGCTCATCTCGACCAGGTCGCCGCCACCAAAGAACACCTTGCCTTCGCCGTATAGAACAACGGCCCGCACCGCCGGGTCGGCACTGAGTTGCGCGGCAGCGTGTCGAAGCTCGAAAGCCATCTGCTTGTTCAGCGCGTTGGCTGGCGGGTGGGTCAGCGCTAGCTCCCAAACGCCGCCGTCGGTCTCGGTCAGCGAGATTGCTTCGTAATCCATGGAAGTCTCCGGGGTGTCGAGTGGTTAGACGATCGTAGACTGGTGGCTGCGAGACCGCGGAAGAACCCGCATACATCCCGTCAACCGGCCCCGCGTCCAAGCGCCGTGGAAACCCGCACACAATCCGACAAGCGGCCCGGACATACCAGCGCCGTGGAAACCCGCACACATCACGACAAGCGGCCCGGACATACCGAGCGCCGTGGAAAGAGAAGAGCAGCACCATGGAGATCGCAGACTCAGTCATCGAGCTGATCGGAAACACCCCGCTGGTGCGGGTACCAAAGATTGCCGCTGACATTTCCTGCGACTTCGTCCTCAAGCTCGAGATGACCAACCCCGGCGGGTCATCGAAAGATCGTCCAGCGCTCGCCATGATCGATGCCGCTGAAGAAGCTGGCCTTCTGAAGCCCGGGGGCACCATCGTCGAGCCGACGAGCGGCAACACCGGCGTTGGCTTGGCCATCGTTGCCAACCAACGCGGCTACAACTGTGTCTTTGTCATGACCGACAAGGTCGCCCCCGAAAAGGTTGACCTGCTTCGTGCGTACGGTGCCGAGGTCGTTGTGTGCCCCGTTGCAGTGGCACCAGAGGACCCCCAGAGCTACTACTCGACCGCCGAGCGTTTGGTAAACGAGATCCCCGGCGCATACCGCCCCGATCAGTACTCAAACCAGACGAACCCTGCGGCTCACTACGCCACGACCGGGCCCGAGATCTGGCGCCAGACCGACGGCAAGATCACCCACTTCGTTGCAGGTGCAGGAACCGGCGGCACCATCTCGGGTGTGGCGAAGTATCTCAAGGAACAAAACCCCGACATCAAGATCATCGCCGGCGACCCCGAAGCCTCGGTCTTCTCGGGTGGTTCGGGACGCCCGTATCTCGTCGAAGGTGTCGGCGAAGACTTCTGGCCAACCACCTACCATCACGACCTCGTCGACGAAGTTATCCCCGTCTCCGATGCCGACAGCTTTGCGATGACTCGCAAAATCGCCCAGGAAGAAGGACTTCTCCTCGGCGGTTCGTGCGGCCTTGCGGTCGTAGCTGGCCTGAAGGTCGCCGAGCGGCTCGGACCAGACGATCTCATGGTTGTTCTCACGCCCGACTCGGGGCGCGGTTATCTCTCGAAGGTGTTCAACGATGACTACCTGGCCCCGCTTGGATTCCTCAAGTCTGAGACCGGCATTTGCATCAGCGAGGTCGTCAAAGCAAAGGGCGACAAGAACGCCGAGCTCATTTACGTGAACCCCGAGACACCTGTCCGCGAAGCGGTCGAGCTCATGCGTGAGCGCGGTGTCAGCCAGGTTCCCGTCGCAAAGAACGAGCCTCCTTTTGCGGTGGCCGAAATTTCCGGCGCGGTGTCGGAGCTCCAGCTCATGAACGCAGCCTTTGCCGACGACAGCGTCCTCGACAAGCCCGTCGAACACGTAATGGCACCCGGCCTCCCAACCATCGGCATCGGCCAGACCATACAGACCGCAGTCGACCTGTTCGAGAACTCGAACGCGCTGCTCGTCATCGAAGGCGGCCAGCCGCTCACGGTGATCAGCCACACCGACGTCCTCGAATTCCTCTCCCCTACCACGACAACGGAGTAACCATGTCCGACGACCACACCCTCGAAAGCGACGGGTTTGAAACCCGCGCCATTCACGCCGGACAGGCACCGGAACCGATTACTGGCGCGGTGATCACGCCGATCTTCCAGACGTCGACGTACGCGCAGCCCTCGCCCGGTGATCACACCGGTTATGAGTACTCCCGCACCGGCAACCCAACCCGCACCGCGCTCCAGGACGCACTCGCCAACCTTGAGGGCGCAAAGTATGGCTACGCGTTCGCCTCGGGCCTCGCAGCTGAAGACACCGTGCTTCGTTCACTCGTCTCCGGCGATCACGTTGTGCTTGGAAACGATGCCTATGGCGGCACGTTCCGTCTGATTTCGCAGGTCGTCACCCGTTCGGGTGTCACGTGGTCAGCCGCCGACCTCACGAACCCGAAGGCGCTCGACGAGAACTGGAACCCAGCCACGAAGATCGTGTGGATGGAAACTCCCACGAACCCGCTGCTCACCGTGTTCGACATCGAAGCCATTGCCGAGGTCACCCACAAGCACGGCGCCAAGCTCGTCGTCGACAACACGTTTGCGTCGCCCTACCTGCAGCAGCCCATGCGTCACGGTGCCGACCTGGTTATCCACTCGACCACTAAATACATCGGTGGACATTCCGACACCGTGGGCGGCTTCGCAGCAACAAGCGATGACGAGTGGGCCAACGACATCCAGTACTTGCAGAACGCCGTCGGCGCAGTTCCCGCACCCATGGATTGCTTCCTCACGACCCGTGGCCTCAAGACCCTCGGAGTCCGCATGGACCGCCACACCGCCAACGCCGAGGCGATTACCGAGATGCTGCTCGCACACCCAGCCGTTTCCCACGTGCTGTACCCGGGGCTCGATAGCCACCCTGGTGCCGACATCGTGAAGAAGCAGATGAAGCAGGGCGGCGGAATGATCTCGTTCCGCGTGCACGCTGGACTCGAAGCAGCGAAGTCGGTTACGACCCGCACTCGCCTGTTCACCCTGGCCGAGTCGCTCGGCGGCATCGAGTCACTCATCGAGCACCCAGGCGTCATGACGCACGCATCAGCTGCCGGTTCACCGCTCGAGGTTCCCGACGATCTCGTGCGCCTGTCGGTAGGCATCGAAACCGCCGACGACCTCATCGAAGACCTCAACCAGGCCCTCGACCAGCTCTAACGATTTCTGTGGTCCGGTAGCCGGACCCTTCCGGGCCACGGCCACAGATTTTCGACTGCTTGACATTTCTGTTGGAGCTTGTGAAAGTATTCACAAGCGATCGGAGCGCCGATGACAGACCGTTACGTAGTGAGGCCTACCACCGAGCATCACGTAGTGATAGTTGGAGCGGGTTTTGGCGGACTGGCAGCGGCACGTGCGCTGACCAAGGACACCCCCAACATCGGTGTGACCTTGATCGACAAGCGGAACCATCACACGTTCCAGCCGCTGCTCTACCAGGTGGCGACCGCAGGGCTCGATGCTGGAGATGTCTGCTACCCCACTCGCCGGTTCGCACGTGGCAACGATGCACTCACCTCGCTACAGGGCGAAGTCACCCACATCGACTTCGATGCCCAGACGATCTCGTTGGCTGACGACTCGACGGTCGAATACGACGCGCTCATCTTGGCCATGGGAGGTGTCACCGCCGACTTTGGCGTGCCCGGCGTCGCCGACCATGCCTTTGGTTTGAAGAGCGCAGCCGAAGCCGATGCCCTTCGCAGCCACGTGATCTCGCAGTTTGAAACCGAAGCCAACCGTCGAGGCCGCGGCAAGGACACAAGGCACGCTCCAACGACGATCGTCGTTGTCGGCGGCGGCCCCACCGGGGTCGAGATGGCGGGCGGTTACGCCGAGCTCACCAGCCGAGTCCTCCTCCCTGACTACCCCGAGCTCGACCCTGCCACCGTGCGAGTGATCCTCGTCGAAGGCCGAGACGCCTTGCTCGCAGGCTTTGCCCCAAAGCTCCAAGCCAACGCCATCAAGACCCTCGAGAAGATGGGCGTCGAAGTGATGCTCAACACCCAAGTCTCCGAGGTCGGCCCGTCGAGCGTGACCTTCGCCGACGGATCGAGCGTCGACACTTCAACCGTCGTGTGGGCAGCTGGCATCCGAGCTCATCCGCTCGCCGAACAACTCGGGCTTGAGGTCGACCGGTCCGGACGAGTCGCCATCGACGATCAGCTTCGGCTTCCAGGCAACGCGAACGTGTACGCCATCGGCGACTTGGCGGCGATCCCCTATGAGGATGGGCTTGCCCCGCAGGTTGCACCAGTCGCGATCCAAGGAGGCGAGTACGTTGCCGAGCGAATCATCGAATCGATGTCCGGGCTGGACACCGCAGCACAATCCTTCGCCTACAAGGACAAAGGGTCGATGGCCACGATCGGACGGAATGCTGCCGTCGTCGAGCTACCCAACGGATGGACGGTCAGCGGGTTCCCTGGCTGGGTGGCCTGGCTGGGGCTTCACCTCATCATGCTCATGGGGTTCCGTAATCGAGCAAGCGTCTTCGTCAACTGGGCTTGGAACTACCTCACCTACGACCGCGGCAGCCGGGCGGTCATCGAGCCGACTCAGCGCCCAGAACTAGATTCGCAGCATGGTTAACGCCACCTTTGAGCGTGTAAACGGCAACGGTCCCGCCTACCTGAGGCAGACGGGACCGTGAGCAAACTCTGAGTGTGAGTTACTTAGTTGACCGTGATCGGGTCTGGCTGACAGCTGACGTTCGTGGTCGTTGCGCCCTGACGGGAACGGATGATGTACGAACGTTCACCAACGGTGGGCGCAGTGTCGGTGTAGGTCAATGCGTTGTCGACCGTGGCGACGAAGCCGTCATTGTCACGAACGATGTAGCGATCTTCACCAGCAATGTCGGACCAGTTCACCACGACCTCGCCCGCCGCGTTGAGCGAAGCAGTACATGTCGGAGCGCCACCGTTGACATCAGGAACCGTGATCGGCGCTGGCGTACACGTGAGATCGGTGCTGACGCCACCGAGACGGAAGCGAACCACGTAGGTGTAGTCACCTGGCGTTGCAGCAGCATCGGTGTAGGTCGTTGCGCCATCTACAACAGCGACGAAGCCTTGGGCTGCTTCACGGACCGACACCCGGCTCACACCTGGGATCGACCACGTAAGGACGGGCTTCGAAGCAGCATCGAGGCCAACGCTGCAGGTCGTCGTGACCTGGGGAACCGGAACGGTGATGCTCGCCGGAGTGCACGGAACGTCGGTGCGAACGCCCGCTGGGCGCCAGCGCAGCAAGTACGAGTAGTCACCCGGGGCAGCTGCGGCGTCGGTGAACGACGCAGTTCCCGGCGCGGACTCGGCCAAGAACGAACCATTACGGCGAACAACGACCGTATCGACGCCATTGGCCGCGAAGCCCGAGTAGGCAATGACCGGCTGATCGTCAGCATCTAGCGCAACCGTGCACTGTGCTGCACCAGGGATTGTGAATGGTGACGCCAACGCCGGTGAGGTAAGACCACCTGCGTCCTGCGAGAAGCCGCGAATCTCGTAACTGCCGACGGGAAGGTTCGCTACCGGGGTGCTCCACGCCTTCTCTCCAAGGCCAATGGTGCTGAGCGTGACGGGAAGGTCGACCTGGTTTGGTCCGAACGTTCCGTCGACCTGCAACCAGTCCCCGGTCGTGATGTTCTTCAAACGGATGACGACTTCAGTGACCTCAAAGTTGTCCGCTGCGGTTCCCGAGAGGATCGTTGGGTTCGCCATGATGGTTCCGGCGCCGGGCTCGGTGACCAGGATCGTTGGAGCTTCGGTGTCGCCCTCTTGGTTGAGGTCGAAGAGTCCCGAGCGTCCAACGCCAAAGGAGTTGAACCGGTCGGAGTCATGACCGGCCAGGAGGCCGCGATCGATGAGCGTGAGGTCGTATACCGCAACCAGATTGTTGCTGCCCGGATCCCACGGAAGCGCCTGGCCAGTAACCGGGTCAAGCGCTGCCATTTGGCCACGAAATACTGCGTTCTCGGGGTCACGAACTGATGGGTTGACCACGTTGAGAGGGTCGTTGACATCGCAGGCGTTCGCCGTGCCAAGAAATGTCGAGCTGATGCCGCCAGCGGGAATTGGGTTCCGAGGTGCGGCACAGAAATGGCCACCGGCGTAAATTGCCACGTCACTCACGGCAAGGCTGAAGACACTCGAGTACATGCGTGCCGACCACTGGTAGGTGACCGTCGAGTCGCCTGCGGTCGAGTATTTGAGGACCGAGTCGCAATTCGGTGGGTTGTCGGCGCCCTGGCCGCCTACGACAAGGAACGAACCGTCTGGCGAAAGCTCCATGTCACGAAGCGCGTTCCAACAGTTGCTGGCCAGGTTCTGCTGAATCCACTGGATATTCCAGCCCGAAAGCGTTGGTGTGCCTGCAACGATGTCGAACTTTGCGATTGCTTGGCGTGTCTGCCCCTCCACGGATTCGGCGAAATGTAGAACGAAGAGACTGTTGCCATCGGGTGTTGCCTTTACACGACGAACAAGCTGTGAGCCGTTGACCGAGTTAATGAACGAGGGAACAAATGATGTGTCAACAACGCCAGTGATGCGATCAACCTTGACGAGTCCTGTTGCCGGTGTGCCCGAAACCATGGTGAAGTCGCCGCCGATGTAGACCGAGTCGCCAACTTCGACGATCGACTGAACCCGAGCTGAGGCACGAGGCCCGAAACTCGTGATCAGGTTGCCCTGGGCGTCGAGCTTGGCAACACGTAGGGGGAACGACTCATCCCAGCGAGAGAAGAGGCCGCCGACATATAGTCCGTCGCCAGCAGCGGTTGGCTCGAGGGTTCGGACAAGCTTGTTGAGAACCGGTCGGAAATTGGGATCGACCTGCCCGGTGTTGATGTCGTACGCAAAGAGGAACGCCTGGTCGATGACCGTGCCATCGATCTGCTGGACCTGGGTGAAGTCGCCGCCAACAAAGATGCGGTCGCCGACCTTGGCGTGGGCCAACGCCCGGCCGTCGACGATGACGGGCAGGTCGCGACGTGGAGTCTCGGGAACGACCTCGCCTTGTGCGAGTCCGGCAGCCTCGGCCGACTTCTCGCCACTGGTGACGATGAACGCGCCGCCGAAGAGTATTGCGGTGAGGGCAAGAACTGGAAGTATCCAGAGTCGTTGTCGAAGTTTCCTCATTGCAGAGTCCTTTTGTCGTGCACACCGCCAACAAAGACGGTGACAGTCCATCGTCAAGAAATCTTGAGTCCGCAGGCCCAAAGGCCCATGTTTTGCCGAAAGAGTCCAAACGACTCATGACCCAAAATCTGGGGTCCCCTACCCTCGATTAGCAACACAACATGTGGGATGGACGGCTCGGGCGGAGTCGTCCATCTGTTGTTTTTGCGAAGAACGGCGGAGAAACTTCGAGTTCGCAAGCCCGTCAGGGCTGGGGCGATACGGGGCTACGCTAGATCGCTATGAGTTCAGCGTCCGATCAGCCATATCCCGCAGTCGACAAACCTGATTTTCCGGCGATTGAGGCACGAATTTTGGCGCGCTGGGACGAGGCCAACACCTTCCAGCGCTCGATCGACGAACGTCCCGAAGACAACGAGTATGTCTTCTACGACGGCCCCCCGTTTGCGAACGGGTTGCCGCATCACGGCCACCTGCTGACCGGTTACGTCAAAGATGTGGTGCCCCGCTTCCACACCATGCGCGGCAAGAAGGTCGATCGCCGCTTCGGATGGGATTGTCATGGCCTGCCCGCTGAGATGGAAACCGAAAAGCAGCTCGGGGTCTCGGGACGGGTAGCGATCACCGATTTCGGCATCGAGAAGTTCAACGACGCGTGTCGCAGTTCGGTCATGAAGTACACCGGCGAGTGGGAAAAGACCGTCACTCGACAGGCCCGCTGGGTCGACTTCGAGAACGACTACAAAACCATGGACGTCGACTACATGGAGAGCGTCATCTGGGCGTTCAAGCAGCTGTGGGACAAGGGCCTCATCTACGAGGCGAACCGCGTGATGCCGTACAGCTGGGGTGCCGAAACTCCGCTGTCGAACTTTGAAATCCGGCTCGACGACGCGACCCGGCCACGCCAGGACCCGGCAATCACCGTGGCCTTCGAGCTCACCCCGGTCGATGGTGACCCGGGCCCGATGAAGATGCTGGCGTGGACCACCACGCCGTGGACCTTGCCATCAAACCTGGGCCTCATCGTCGGACCCGACCTCGACTACTCGGTCATGGAGCTGAACGGCGAGTTCTTGATCCTCGGCTCCGAAACGGTTGCCACCTATGAGAAGGAACTCGACGGGGCGACCGAGCACAGCGTCATCAAGGGTGCCGACCTGGTCGAGCGCACCTTCAGCCCGCTGCTTCCGTACTTTGCAGACCGTGCTGACCTGAACGCGTTCCGGGTCATGGCCGGCGACTTCGTTGAGACCACCGAGGGCACGGGCATCGTTCAAACTGCACCCGGCTTTGGCGAGGACGATCAGCGAATCGCCGAGGAGAACGGCATGGGCATGGTCGTGCCGGTCGACGATCAGGGCCGGTTCACCGCCGAGGTGACCGACTTCGCTGGCCGCAACGTGCTCGAGGCAAACAGTGATGTGATCCGTCATGTCAAGGAGCTCGGCAACCTGTTCCGCCATGAAACCTACGAGCACAACTACCCGCACTGCTGGCGCACCGACACCCCGATCATCTACCGCGCCCTTCCAAGCTGGTACGTGAAGGTCACCGACATTCGCGACCGCCTGGTCGAGCTCAATCAGGACATCAACTGGATCCCCGAAAACGTCCGGGACGGACGCTTCGGAAAATGGCTCGAGGGTGCCCGCGACTGGTCGATCAGCCGCAACCGCTTCTGGGGCTCACCGATCCCGGTCTGGCGCAGCGACAACCCGGAATATCCCCGCATCGATGTGTACGGCAGCCTCGACGAACTCGAGGCCGACTTCGGCGTGCGCCCAACGAACTTGCACCGTCCGTTCATCGATGAACTTGTGCGCCCAAACCCAGACGACCCCACTGGCCAGTCGATGATGCGGCGCGTGCCCGAGGTATTCGATTGCTGGTTCGAGAGCGGCTCGATGCCGTTTGCTCAGGTGCACTACCCCTTCGAGAACAAGGAGTGGTTCGAAGACCACTACCCCGCTGACTTCATCGTCGAGTACATCAACCAAACCCGTGGCTGGTTCTACACGCTTCACGTTCTGGCAGGTGCGTTGTTCGACAAGCCGTCGTTCCAGAACGTGATCTGCCACGGCATCTTGCTTGCCGAAGACGGCCAGAAGCTGTCGAAGAAGCTTCGCAATTACACCGAACCAACCGAGATCTTCGACAAGCAAGGCGCCGACGCGCTGCGCTGGTATTTCATGAACTCGAACATCGTGCGCGGTGGCGACGCCCGAATTTCTGACCGCGGCATCGACGAGGTCACCCGTCAGGTGATGCTTCCGGTGTGGAACGCCTATTCGTTCTTCACGCTGTACGCGAACATCGACGGACATCGAGCTGAGCTTCGCACCGACTCATCCGACGAGCTCGACCGCTACATCTTGGCCAAGCTCCGAGCCGTCATCGAGGCCACGACCGAACGCATGGAGGCCTACGACCTCGGCGGCGCAACCGAACAAATCAGTTCGTTCCTCGATGCGTTGAACAACTGGTACATCCGCCGTAGCCGCAACCGCTTTTGGATGGAGGGTGACCTCTCGGGGAGCGGAGCGAAGCAGAGCGACCATGCCGGTGACCCTGGGATCTCGAGCGGAAGTCTCGAGAACAAGAGAGCCGCGTACGACACGCTGTACACGGTGCTCGTCAACTTCTTGAAGCTGTCGGCGCCGTTCTTGCCAATGATCACCGAGGAGATCTATACCTCACTTACCGGTGAAGAAAGCGTGCACCTGGCCGAGTGGCCGAACGCTGACGACTTCCCCGCCGACCCTGACTTGGTCGCCAACATGGACCAGGTTCGCTCGGTTGTCTCGGCTGCGCTTCGCCTTCGTGAAGACCAGGGCCTTCGGGTTCGCTTGCCGTTGCAGTCGCTGACCCTCGCTGGTGGTTCGACGGCGTCGGTGGCCTCGCTTTCACACCTCATTTCCGATGAGGTGAACGTGAAGTCGGTCGACTTCTCTGACGACCTCGACGCGTTCGCTGAGTTTGCCTTGCAACCCAATGGCAAGGTCCTTGGACCTCGGTTGGGCGGCGACGTGCAGAAGGTTTTCGGCGCAGCCAAGCAGGGGCAGTGGTCTCAGAACGACGACGGGTCGATTGACATTGCTGGCTACACGCTCAGCACTAAGGAGTACACGCTAAATGTGAAGCCGGCCGACGGTGTCACTGCGGCAGCGCTGCCATCGAACGACGCTGTCGTGGTGCTCGACGTCGAGCTTACGCCCGAGCTCGAAGCCGAGGGCTTGGCACGCGACATTGTTCGCGCAGTGCAAGAGGCTCGCAAAACAGAAGACCTCGTCGTCACCGACCGCATTTCACTAACGCTCGATCTTTCTGAAGATGGCGTCGCGGCGGTTCAGGCGATGGAAAGCTACGTGAGCGAGCAGACGCTGGCGACATCGATCGCCTACGGCGCGGTCGAGGGCGGCCACGACGCCGCGGGCGTTGGCTCGCTGTCGTTTGTCGTTGCCGGGTGAGCTCGCCTCGCGACTCCTTTCTTACGGTGATGGGCCGCAAGCCCGTCATCGAAGCGCTCCACGATGACACGCTGAACTTCGACAAGATCCTGATGAGCGAATCAGCTCATGGGCCCGAGATCGACACGATCAATGGCATGGCTGCCAGCCGCAAGGTCGCCGTAGAGCTGGTCTCAGAGATGAAGGTCACCGCGGTGGCGCGCACAAACCGGCATCACCAAGGCGTGGTCGCCGATGTCGTTGTGCCCGCAATGCAGCACCTAAGCGACTTTTGCGAAAAGCGCCGTCGGGGCAAGGACTATGCGTGCTCGCTGCTGGTGCTCGATCAGGTCCACAACCCGTCGAACGTGGGGATGATCTTGCGCTCGGCAACCGCTGCGGGCATCGATGGCGTTGTCATCCCCCACAAGGGCACCGCCGA
>CALHTB010000044.1 GCA_938038785.1 uncultured Acidimicrobiales bacterium | reverse complement strand
GCCCTTACCGAACTGCCCAGCCGAGTAGGAGTACCAGCTGTAGCCCGGGTCTTCGGGGTGGAGTGTTCGTGCGATGTCGGTGAACCCTTTGTCGAGCAACTTGGCCACAGCGGCCCTTTCCTCGGCGGTGACCAGATTGCTCTTGTGCTTCTTGGCGAAGTCGTATACGTCGATTGGCGCGGGGCACACGTTGAAGTCGCCTGCGACCACCAGGCGGGGTGAATCTTCGAGTTCAAGTTCAAGTTCGACCGCGAGCAGCTCAAACCAGGCGAGCTTTACCTTCCATTCGGGTTGGCCGACCCGCTTTCCATTTGGGGCATACAACGTGACCAGTCGGAGATCGCCCACATCCGCAGCCAAAAAGCGGGGTTCGTTGAAGGGGCCTCGGTGCTGCCCGCCAAAGCCCTTGGCAACGTTGGTTAGGCCAACTCGACTGAGTATGGCGACGCCGCCCTGTGGGCCCGACCCGTGTGTGGCTATTTCGTATCCGCGGTCGGCAAACGGTGCACGTGGAAACTTGGCATCGGTGCACTTGGTCTCTTGGAAGCACAGGACGTCGGGCTGCTCGGCATCGACAAAGTCGAGGACAAGGTTGAGTCGGGCCCGGATCGAGTTGATGTTCCACGTAACGAGACTCACCGGTCTACTATCGGGCCATGAGCAGTCAGGAGCCAACCGAGCCTCTTCAAATCTCCGACGTCCTTCGTTCAATCACCGACCTTGCAGCACCGCTCGAACGCTCCGCGATCCTTGAACAAGTTGGTCGAGTAGCCGCCGAGTCGATCGACGCCGATCTCGGCTTCATTGGCCTCCTCGACGGGGTTGACAAGCTGCAACTGGCCGCAGTGCACGGTGGAAGCAGCGGGGCACTAGAACGCCTGCAGGTCGAACGGGGCCGTGGATTGGGAGGCAAAGTGCTGGCTCTGGGTGAACCCGCCTCGGTCGAGGACTATACGTCCGCCGAGAGCATCACCCACGAGTATGACAGCGAGATAGCTGAAGAGGGTCTCCGAGGTGTTTTGTGCTTGCCCCTGGTGGTGAACGATTCGTTGCTCGGCGTCGCGTATGTCAGTGAGCGCTCGCCAACGGTGTACTCAGATGCAATGGTCGACCGCGTTTTGACCGCTGTCGAGTCAGCGAAAATTGCTCTCGCAATGGCAGATCGGTCACGCGAACTGACCGAAGCTGCACTCGAAGTAGACCGCCAACGAACTGTGCGGGCTTTAGACGCCTCGGTGAGTGACCATCTGGCTTCGATCTTGGCAACCGCGCAGTCGATAGCTGCAGATCCGAGTAGCTCATTGGAACTCGTGTCCCAGGCTCGGTCGATTATCGCAACCGCTGGCAATGCGTCGTCGTTGTTCGACGCGTCAGCCAGTGAGCTTCTGGCCACGCCAGCGACCGAGGGCCGGGATCGCGTCGTCGCCGACTTTTCGCTCACCCCGCGCGAACTTCAGGTTGTGCAATTTGCCGCCTGCGGATTGTCCAATCCCGAAATTGCTAAGGAGCTCTTTCTGGCTCGAGGAACCGTCAAGGCATACATGGAAACTGCCCTGCATAAGCTCGGCGCCCGCAACCGGGTGGAGGCGGTAATGATCGCTGCACGGGCGGGAATGCTCGACGAAATCTGACAGATCCTGTCGAAGTTTGCGTTGCCCCTGCCAGTTGGCAGTTTGTTGTGTTTCAGCATCATGGGATTGTCACCCATGTCACACAGCGTGCTATCTTGCGCTTTCACTGCGGTTCGTTCGATGGGCTGAGTGATCGCTAGAGGGGGAAAGCTGGATGGCAGTAGTCGAGGACCGTGTATCACCGACGCCGACCACAGGTGGAGCAACGACAGTTGCGTCGCTCGCACGAGACTGGGCTCAACGAGATCCAGGACATATTGCCTTTCGTGAGAAGAGCTATGGGATCTGGGAGGAATTCACGTGGGAAGAAGCCTGGGAACTGATCGAGCTCTCAGCGCACGCGCTCCTCGAGCTCGGAGTTGACGTTGCTGATCGAGTCAGCATTCACGCCGAAGATCGCCCCGAGTGGGTCATAGTCGACATCGCCACCGTCGCGATTCGAGCCACCACGGTCGGCATGTATCCCACCAACCCGGCTGCCGAGGTCGAGTACACGCTTTCGGACTCTGGCGCTGTCATCCACATCGGTGAAGACCAAGAGCAAGTCGACAAAGTCTTCGACTGTGACCAGGACAAAATTTCCCAAGTCCGAAAGGTCATCTACCTCGAGCCACGCGGGTTCAGCGAGTACGACGACGACCGCCTGATCTTCTGGGAAGCCTTCCTCGAGATGGGGCGCAAGCATCGCGCAGCGAACCCCGGCGCAGTGGCCGATCGCATGGCAGCTGCCCAAGACGACGACGTCATGACGTTCGTGTACACGTCGGGAACCACCGGCCCTCCCAAGGGTGCAATGCTCACCAACCGCAACTCGATGTTTGCGATTGAGAAGATCATCGCAGAGTCGCGGGCGATGCCCGACGGAAAGCCGCCAAACAAGAGCGACCAGATCTTGACCTACCTGCCGCTCTGCCACGTCGCCGAGCGCATCTTCTCCACGTGGACGATGCTCGCAGGCGGGCCAACCCTGAACTTTGCCGAGTCGATCGAGACCGTGGCGATGAACCTGCGTGAAGTCCAGCCAACGCTGTTCTTCGCTGTGCCTCGTATTTGGGAGCGGGTCCATGCCGGTGTGCTTATCCGGGGCGGCGATTCTTCTTTCTTCAAGAAGATGTGGCTTAACATGGGTATGAAAGCTGCTGATCGCATTGGCAAGGCCAAGGTGGCCAACGGTGGCAATCACACGACGAGCAGCCGCATACAACACGCAATCTTCTACCCGCTCGTCTTCCGGGCGCTTCAAGAGCGAGTTGGCCTGCGCCATTGCCGGCGAGCAGCGTCGGGCGCAGCCCCGATCGCCCCCGAAGTCCTCCAGTTCTTTATGGGAATCGGAATCGAAGTATTCGAGCTCTACGGAATGACCGAGAACTCAGCGGTTGCAACCGTGAACTATCCCGGCCGCCTCAAGCTCGGGACCGTTGGTGAGGCGTACGACGGCATCGGCCTTCGCATCGACGAAGAGACCGGCGAGATCCAGACCAAACACGAAGGAAACTTCCTCGGCTACTGGCAAAAGCCCGAGAAGACCGCCGAGACATTCACCGAGGACGGCTGGCTCAAGACCGGCGATGTCGGCGAATGGGTCGATGGCACTCATGTGAAGATCGTCGACCGAATGAAGGACATCATCATCACCTCAGGCGGAAAGAACATTTCGCCGTCTGAAATCGAGAACAGCTTGAAGGCATCGCCATTCATCAAAGAAGCGATGGTCATTGGTGACGGACGCAAGTATCTGACCGCTTTGGTCGGTATCGAACTCGATACGGTCGGCAACTGGGCGCTCCGAAAGAACATCCCCTACACGACCTATCGCGACCTCACCGAGAAGGCTGAGGTGCTCGAACTGGTTCAGAAAGTCGTCGATGAGACGAACGAAAAGTTCGCTCGCGTTGAAGGCATCAAGAAGTTTGCGATGATCCCCAAAGAACTCGATCACGAAGATGGAGAGCTCACTGCAACCCAGAAGCTAAAGCGGTCGGCAATGACCGACTTGTTCGGGGATCTCGTGGAGTCGATGTACTAATGCTGGCAAATACCCCATTAGGGAAGCTGTCTCCCGCTTCGCTGTTCGTCGTCGGTTTGGCCGCAGCTTTCGTCATCTTTGTTATCGTTCAGGCGATCACGAGTCCGGCCACGTTGCTGCAGACAGTGGCTGCATCGTTGGGCCTCGGCGCGGTGTACTCGATCATTGCGCTTGGCTTCGTGCTGATCTTTAAGGCGACGCAGACCATCAATTTTGCGCAGGGTTCTCTCGCGGTTGCGGGAGCGCTGTTCCTTTCGTTTGCCGTGTCCGATGGCCACATCCCGTTTACGACGATTGCGAATCCGTTACTCAATATCGGTGGGCCCAGCTGGATTCCATGGGTTCTGAGCGTCTTTATGGCGTTGTTCTTTGCAGCGATCCTTGGCGCCATTGTCGAACGCATCGCTATTCGGCCAATGGTCGGACAACCGCTATTTTCGGTGGCGGTCATCACCCTCGGTCTCGAGTTCATCTTGCGCACGCTGAACAACGACACTTCTGAGACCGAGTTTCGCTCGCTCGAGGTCCCATGGGGCTCTGAAGGATTCAAGATCGGTGACGCACTCATCAACTGGAGCTTTGTCGTATCGATCGCTCTTGCCATCGTGTCGTTCATTGCTGTCTTTCTCTTCTACCGAAGTCGTCTCGGCATAGCCATGCGAGCGGTGGCTTTCGATCAAGAGGCTGCGATGGCCCAAGGAATCGATGTTGGCAAGGTCTTTGCGATTGCGTGGATTGCCGGCTCAATGCTCGCAACCCTTGGCGGAATCATGGGCACGCAGCCACCGGTCAAGCAGACCGGGGCGATCGACCCCCAGACTGCGACAATCGCATTCCGGGCGCTCCCGGCCGTGGTCTTGGGTGGGCTCGACTCGGCGAGTGGGGCGCTACTGGGTGGTTTGATCGTTGGCTTCGCCGAGATCTTCGCGGGCCAGTACCTCTCGAGTTACGCCAGCACTATTGGTGCGGGGTATCCGCTCATCATCCCGTATGTAGTGATGCTTATCGGACTGGTTGTCCGACCTCACGGCATATTCGGTACTCCCGAGATCAGGAGGGTGTGAGATGTATCGTCGCCCCAAGCTCTACACCTCGTACGAACAAGAGACGCAACTTCTGCCGACCTGGACACAAAAGGGTCTTGCTGGAGCCTTCATTGCGGTGTTGTTCTTGCTGCCCTTCGACATCCCGGTAATCACCGACCCGATTCCTGGCCTTGGGTGGCTACCAATTTTCGGCGACGGCATACCCGTTGTTCGGTTCTTGGGAGACGGCGAATGGATCCGTGTAACGAGCCAAGTTCTCGTCCTCGCAATCGCAGCCCTCGGATTGAACCTCCTCAGCGGTGTGGCCGGCCAGGTTTCGCTCGGACACGCCTTCTTCATGGGTGTGGGCGCCTGCACGGCGGCATATCTCGGAGGACACGCCGACAGCCAAGTGTGGGGGCACAGCCTCCCGATCTGGATTTGGCTTCCCGGAGCGGGAATCGCAGCAGCACTCGTGGGGATCATCGTGTCGCCGGTGGCCGTGCGCGTGCGCGGTATCTATCTCGCCATCGTCACCCTTGGCCTGGTCTTTGTCGGTATTCACCTTGGCAACATGTCGTTCGGACGAAAGATCGCAGGCCCGCCATCGCTCGGTCGTGAATTTCAAGATCTCGACATTCGGTTGTGGAAAGAAGAAACGCCGCTCATCAACATGAGCGATGACGGCCGCTGGCTGTTCTTCGACGTAACCGAAGAACAGAAGCGCTACCTGTTCTTTCTTGTGCTCGCCATTGGTTTCACCGTGCTTGCCAAGAACCTGGTTCGGACCCGAACGGGCCGGGCATGGCAGGCAATCCGAGATCGTGACATTGCCGCTGAGGTCATGGGGGTTCCCGACTTCAAATCGAAGCTCGAAGCCTTCGCTATCTCCTCGTTCTTCGCAGGAATCGCCGGAGCGCTCGTTGTTTCACTGAGTGGCCACCTTCTCTCCGATGAATTCAACTTGTTCTTTTCGGTCGAATTCATCGCCATTCTTTTGATTGGCGGTGCTGGTACGACATCGGGCGCGCTGATCGGTACGTTCTTCGTCATCATGATCCCTCGGTTTGTTGAGGAATTCACCCGGTGGCTAGCCGACGCTGAGGGCGGCGTGTCCGGGGCGGTAGCCAACGCGATCCTGACCGGTGGCGAGGGAGACTTCGGCTTCGTTTCCAGCGGTATCGAATCCCAAGGCTGGCCCTTGAGCGTCGCCGACTGGAACGTGGTGCTCTTCGGCGTGTTGATCATCGTGTTCTTGATCTTTGAGCCCCTTGGCCTCTTCGGCATTTGGATCAAGGTTCGGAACTATTGGAAAGGCTGGCCGTTCAGCTACTAGCCCCCAGATGTGCTGGACTAGATCAATAAGCAAGTCATGAGAGCAATACAAAGGGTCCTAGGAGGGAACCACACAATGAATAAGTTACACAGAATATTGGCACTGCTAGCAGTGCTTGCGATGATTGCCGCTGCATGCGGTGGGTCGTCCGACGACGGAGATGCTGCTTCTAGCGACGCTGATACCGAAACATCGGACAGCGACGACGAGGCCATGGAAGACGACGACGAGGCCATGGAAGACGACGGGGAGGCCATGGCCGATGGCGAACTCGTTACCGGCCCAGGCGTTACCGACGATGAGATCAACATCGGGCTCCTCTCCGACCTCACCGGCATCTTCGCTGGCCTTACCGTTCCGATCACCGATGGAAACGAGGCGTACTTTGAACGCCTCAACGCAAACGGTGGCATCGCTGGCCGCACCATCTCGACGGTCACGCTCGACACTGCGTACGATGTGCCGACCCACCAGCAGCACTACGACACCATGTCGGGTGATGGCAACGATGCTGTTGCCATGATTGGCATGTCGGTCGGTTCACCTCACACCGCTTCGATCCGCGAGGACCTCGTCGACGACGAAATCGCAGCGATCCCCGTGTCGTGGAACTCGAGTTGGGCTGCCGAAGATGGCAGCAACGTCCTCGAATGGGGTGTGAACTACTGCGTCGAAGCAATGAACGGCGTTGACTACTTGGCTAACGCCTTGGGTGGCACCACCCTCGCAATCGTCAGTTTCCCTGGCGACTACGGCGAAGATGGTGCGCTCGGCGCGAAGATGGCCGCTGATGCCCTTGGCATCGAAGTTGTCTACGACGGCCAGGCCGCAGTTATCCCTGGCGCCGATCAGACCCCGGTAATCACCGAGATCGTCGCATCGGGCGCTGACATCGTGTGGACGACCGTGAACCCAACAACCCTCGCAGAGTTGATGGGCGGCGTTGCCGCTGCTGGACAAACACCGCAGTGGGCTGGAAACGGGCCGAGCTTTAGCCCACTCTTGCTCAACACCGCACTCGCTCCGCTTCTCGACACGAACTACACGCACTTCTCCCCAAATGCCGCCTTCGGCGTTGACGGTGATGGTGCGGCTGACATTCGTGCCATGATGCGCGAGTTCCGACCCGATGCACCACACCTCAGCGTGTACGCCATCAGCTGGATCCAGGGCGAGATCGTACGTCAGACGCTCGAAGCAGCAGTCGAGAACGGTCACCTCACCCGAGCTGGCATCGTCGAAGCTGCTCAGTCGATCACCTACGACATGCAAGGTGTTATCCCGAACTTCAGCTACGCAGGCGACGCGAACGACAACCTCATTCGCTCCAGCTACGTGTTCGACGTAACGGTTGATACCTTCAACGCCGACGCCACCGTGCTCGACGACGATGGCGAGGGCATTACGCTCGTCGACCCTGCGTACACGTCATCGGTAGCCGAAGGCTTCGAGTACGCACCTTGCTTCGGTATCTAACGAAGTAGCTACTCGATATTGACTCTCAGGTTGCGGCGGTTCGCTTCGGTGGACCGCCGCAACCAAGAGAAGAAAAGACAACCACCGTGCTCGAACTTTCCAACCTAGAGGTCGTCTACAACGACGTAATCCTTGTGCTGCGAGGACTCAGTATTGAGGTCCCCGACGAGAAGATCGTCGCCTTGTTAGGTGCCAATGGCGCTGGCAAGACCACAACGCTGCGCGCCATCTCCGGGTTGCTCGATGTTCATGAGGGAGCGATTACGAAAGGTACGGTCACCTACAACGGCGAACGGGTTGATACTCAAAAGCCGTCGGAGATTGTGCAGACCGGCATCACCCAGGTGATGGAGGGCCGACGAGTTTTTGCCGAGCTCACCATCGATGAGAACCTTCGCACGGGGGCGTTCACCAACAAGGACAAGAAGTCGGTCCAGGACGCCTACGACAAGACAATGGAGCTCTTTCCCGTCTTGAAGGAGCGGCGATCTCATACCGCTGGCTATCTGTCGGGCGGCGAGCAGCAGATGCTTGCCATCGGCCGAGCAATGATGGCCAACCCTGACTTGTTGATTCTCGACGAGCCCTCTCTTGGTCTCGCTCCTCTGCTCGTTGAGCAGATTCGCGACATCATCGTCGATATCAACAAGTCTGGTGTGAGTGTCCTGCTTATCGAGCAGAACGCCGCTATGGCGCTGTCTATCTCGGACTATGGCTACATCATGGAGAACGGCAAGATCGTTCTCGATGGTGAGGCCGAGAAGCTCCGCAACGACGAGGATGTCCAAGAGTTCTACCTTGGGCTCCATACCGACGAGTCTGGCGAGCGGAAGAGCTTCCGTGACGTCAAGCATTACAAGCGACGCAAGCGTTGGCTTTCGTAGCCGCGAAGGGAACTGGTTTACATGTCTGAGCATCTGCTCGTTGTCGATGACATCACCCTCCGATTCGGAGGTGTCACCGCAATCGACGGCGTTGGCTTCCACGTGGACGAGGGCGAGCTCTTCTCGATCATCGGGCCAAACGGCGCGGGCAAGACCTCGATCTTCAACACCTTGTCGCAGGTCTATCGCCCCCAGGAGGGTGACATCCTTTGGAAGGGTGAATCGATCATGGGCATGCGCCCAGACAAGGTGGCCGAGCTTGGGATTGCTCGCACGTTCCAGAACATCGAACTATTCGCAAACATGACCGTGGTCGACAACCTGTTGACCGGTCGTCATGTTCGGATGAACAGTTCGTGGCTTTCGGGCGCCCTCTGGTTTGGCCCAGCCAAAAAAGAGGAAATGGAGAACCGCCGGAAGGTGGAGGACATCATCGATTTCCTCGAAATCGAGCAGTACCGCAAGCTGCCTGTAGCGCTTCTTCCATACGGCATTCAAAAGCGCGTTGAGCTGGGTCGTGCGTTGGCGATGGATCCTGTGCTTCTGCTCCTCGACGAGCCGGTGGCGGGGATGAACCAAGAAGAAACTGAAGACATGGCGCGCTTCATTCTCGATATCCGCCGCGAACTGGGGATAGCGATGATCATGGTCGAGCACGACATGGGCCTTGTTATGGACATCGCTGACCGCATTTTGGTCTTGGACTTCGGCCAAAAGATCGCCCAGGGTCTTCCCGACGACATCCAGCAGAACCCCGATGTCATTGCGGCATATCTCGGCGGAGAACTTACGGGGTAGCAGCTAGCGTGACGTCGTGATCTCGCTGCGATGGAACAGAGCGTTTCGCTGTGGTGCTTTGGCGCTAGCAGCGTTGCTCACCAGTTGCACCGGGGAGGATACGTCTTCTGAAACCTCGGAGCCCCCCACGACCACGACGACGGTCGCTCCAACAACGACGTCTGTCGAGCTTGAGGTCGAGACGACGACAACCTCGCTACCGCCTTTGCTCGACGACTTCGGCGTGTCGGACACGGCAATTCGGCTTGGCTACTCGCTCGACCTAACCGGGCCGTACAGCGAGCACGACCTCTTGGTGCGTGATGTCACCACCGCCTACTTCGAACAGGTGAACGCCGACGGCGGGATTGACGGGCGAGACGTTGAACTTACTGTGCTTGACAACGGTTTTGACGTCCCAACCCACTTGGACAACCTGTCACAGTTAGCAGACGCCTCGACGAGTGGGGTTCTCGCTATCGGGGACCTTTCTCATCCGCTCTTTGGTGATGCCTCCGTGTCGGTTCTCAACGAAGCAGACATCCTCGCCGTCGCCGAGCTGGAACCAGCAGAACCGGCCGGTGGGGCGACGCGTGTCGTCGCGATTGCTGGGTCGGTCTGTCAACAGGCGAAAGCTGGGCTAGCCGCCGTGGCATCCTCGGCCGAGCAGGCGAGCCGCTTGGCTATCATTTCGAACCGCGAGGCGTGGGCGATTGCATCGGCCACTTCGGCTCGCGATAGTGCCGACGGCCTCGGACTCGAGATCGTTACTGACCTCGCCGGATTCGACGACCTGGCAGAGGTGTCTAGTGTGCTGCTCGGAGTGCGATCCGATGTTGTGTGGCTCGCTGTCAGCCCAAATGAACTCGTGCAGCTGAGCACGTTGCTTGGCGGGTTGGATTCGGTTCCGCTGTGGGTGGGGGCGTCGCCAACGTTCGACCGTAGCGTTCTTGGCGACGACGTCCCCCCGGAGCTGGCCGATGTCTACCTCCATGTGTCGGCTCTCGGCGAGCTTGAGGCGGCAACGGCAGAGCGTCGGGAACTGTCGGAGCTCATTCCCCGGTTGACGTACGCAGAAGGAACCACGGCGTTGGCAGCGTTGCGGCAAGCAAAGCTCCTCCATCGCAGCATCGAGGATGCAATCGATGCGCGAGACCTCACCCGAGCTGGGCTCGCCCGGTTGGCTGCAATGCGCGCCGATCGCTCTTCGCGTGTCGAGCTGTACGCTGGCACCCGACGCGGCGACCAGTAGTGCGCTCGACGACGAAAGCGGAGGTAGAGGACTTGAACTTGCCGACGAGTTTGTGGTTTCTGCTGAGGCGTCGGCCTGCAACTAAGTCGGTGCGAACGCCGTCGCATGATCGCTAGGGTTCGATGCTGTATGCGCTCCAACTATTACGATTCCCTCGCAACCCGGGCTCTGGACGGAGAGGATCTGTCCGACGAGCTTTGTGAGCAGGTGTTGGTCGATCCCGAAGTGGACGTCCTGCCGCTTCTGAACGCGGCGTATACGGTGCGTAAGGCGCACTGGGGTAACAAGGTCACCGTCCACATCTTAAACAACGCGGCAAATGGCGATTGCCCTGAGGATTGTTCGTATTGCACCCAGGCCAAGACGAGCGACGTCGACATCGAGGAATATCCGATGAAGAGCCGCGAGGAAATTCTCGACGAGGCAAAGCTCGCCTACGAGAACGGCGCCTTCCGCTACTGCATGGTGTTCTCGGGACGTGGACCGTCCAAGGCCCGTACCGATCAGCTCGCCTCGTTGGTTAGCGAGATCAAGTCGACGTACCCACTCGAGGTGTGCGTGTCGGCTGGGCTCCTCGACGACGACAAGGCAGCCGTCCTTGCCGACGCCGGGCTCGACCGGTTGAACCACAACCTCAACACGTCCGAAGAGCACTACGCCGAGATCTGCACCACCCACACCTACCAAGACCGAATCAACACGCTTCGTGCGGCGAAGCGCAATGGCATCGAAATGTGTTCGGGCCTTATTGCAGGCATGGGCGAGCCGGCATCGGACCTCGTCGAGATCGCAAAGACTCTGCGTGAGCTGGAGGCCGAGTCGATTCCTATCAACTTCTTGTTGCCGTTCGAGGGCAACGAGCTCGTGACTCCTCAGGGGCTTTCGCCGCAGTACTGCCTTCGCGTGTTGGCGATGTACCGGTTCACCAACCCCGCCGCCGAGATCCGCATCGCTGCAGGTCGTGAGTTCCACCTTCGCTCGATGGAAGTCATGGGGCTCTACGCAGCAAATTCGCTGTTCCTCGACGGGTACCTCAACGCCAAGGGGGCCTCGTCGAATCGCACCTTCGAGATGATCACCGATGCCGGATTCGAAATCGTTAGCGACTTCGCGGCCGGCGATCTCATTACAGCAGCCGAGAAGTCAGCGAGTGAACATCCCGTAGACATCGCCGGCAAGAGCGCGAAGAAGACCCTCGACGAACTCCGCCCCGCCCGCTGACCTTCCAAAATCTGTGGTCCGCAAGCATGACTATGCCCCGATAATCGACCACAGATTCATGCCTCCCAAATTCTGTGGTCCGTCAGCATGGCTATCGCCCGACCCCGGACCACAGAACTTCCTCGGTGAGTGACAGACCCCATCGCTAATCTGCACTAAGCGCTTCCCCCGGCCGTTCCTTTTTGAAAGTGATACGCGATGGATGCGCTCTACGCGCACGCAGAGGCCCACCACGGTGTGGTCTCGAGGCGCGAGGCATTGGCTCTCGGGCTCTCTAACAACCAGATTGATTACCGTCTTCGAAAGGGCATTCTCCGCAGAGCTGCCCCGAGGGTATTCATCCTTTCCGGTTCACCCGATAGCTGGCATAGACGCGCCCGGATCGCTGCCCTTTCGCTCGACGGATTAGTAAGCCACACTGCTGCTGCGGCGTTGCATGGCATCGACGGCTTCGGCCTGCGCAAGATAGAAATCTCGATTGGGAAAGATCGTCGGGCGCGAGGTTCGCGTGAGACAGTCCGACGCTCGACTCAACTTCGATTCGCTGAGCCTGTGGCTATTGACGCTCTGCCTGTCACAGGTTTGACGCGGACCGTTCTCGACCTCGCAGGAGTCCTGCCGTACGCGCGGTTCGAATGGGTGGTCGATGCAGTGCTGCGCCAGAAGTTGTGCGAGTGGCACGACCTCTACGAAGTCCTCGCTCGTCACTCGATTCAGGGTCGGAATGGATGTGGACCGCTGCGGGCGATACTTGATGCTCGCTACGGCGAAACCAATCTGCCCGATAGTGCATTCAATCGCATGGTTGGCAAGTTGCTCGAAGACGCGGGCATGCCCGCCGTCTATGAACACGAGGTCCGAGACGAGTTCGGGCGCTTCGTTGGACGGGTCGATCTGGCCTACCCGTCGCGTCGTATCGCAATCGAACTCGACAGCGTGCGCTGGCATCTCAACCGCGAGAGCTTCGAACGAGACCCCCGTAGAAAGAACAAGTTGACGCTTCAGGGATGGACGGTGCTCACCTTCACGTGGGCCGACTACATCGACCGACCTAGCGAACTCGTGCGATCGGTGCGTTCGGCCCTTGAACAAGCTGCAGCTTAAGTTCTGTGGTCTGGGAGCGTGCCTGTGGCCCGACTGCGGACCACAGATTTTAGCTATGAGTTCTGTGGTCTGGGAGCGTGCCTATGGTCCGACTGCGGACCACAGATTTTCAGGCGGTTAGCTGGGTAGGGCGTAGGTGACTGTGGCGTGGGCGACGGGCTTGTCGGGGTTGCCGTCGATGTGCATGGTGACGTCGCCGTAGATGAGCTTGCGACCTCGCTTGATGCGACGGCCAACGCCGATGACGTCGCCGCCAATGGCTGGGCGCATGAAGGTGATGTGGAGGTCCCATGTGACCGCCATGGGCGTAATGCCTCCGTCGAGAAATGTCATGACCCAGCCGCAGAGGTCGGCGACGGTAAACAGCGTGGGTCCGGCGATGTAGCCGCCCGGACGAAGTAGGTTCTCGTCATACTTCCAGCGCACGGTGACGGTTTCGCCGACAATGTCCTCGACGGTGATGGCGCCCGAGTTCACAAAGTCGCCTTGTTCACCTAAGAAGGTGTTTATCTCTTCGGGAGTTACGGCAGTCATGAGCTCTCCTGTCGCTTGGTGACCGTACGTGTTCGGCCTCGGAAGTGCGCCACTGGCTCGTTTCGTTGGTTGGTGATTCTCACGTCGATCAAATTGGTCCGGCCCCAGCCATCAACTCGATCACCGACGGCCGTGAGCACGTCGCCGGTGTGAGCTGCTTGGACGTAGTCGATCTCGGCATGGCCTGCGAACGCTACCGAGTCGTCGTCAAGGGGTCCGTTGGTCGTGTAGTCCATGACCGCATCGGCCAACAAGAACAGCAGGCCGCCATGGCAAACGCCGTGGCTGTTCACCATCGAGTTGGTGACGGTCATTGTTGCGGTGACGTCGTCGCCGTGCCGGCTGATCTCGATGCCGAAGTGGTCGATTGCAGGATCGAGGGCGGGGTCGGGTCCGTGCATTGCGCGAGCCTAGTCTGTGGGCATGTTCATCAATGGTGAGTTTGTCGATGCTGTTTCGGGTCGAACCTTCGAGGTGACCAACCCGGCAACGGGGGAGAGCCTGGGCCACGTTCCTGACGGCGACGCGGCCGATGCCGAGCGTGCAGTCGCTGCGGCCGATGCTGCGTTTGCCGAGTGGTCCCAGACCACTGCGTACGAACGGGCCGACATCTTGATGGCGGCCTGGAACCTCATGAACGATCGTGCCGATGACCTGGCCGCGTTGATGACCGCCGAACAGGGCAAGCCGCTTCGTGCCTCGGGGTTCGAAGTTGGCTACGGGGCTGACTTCATCCGCTGGTTTGCTGAGGAGGCCCGCCGTTTGACGGGTGAGTGGATTCCGTCGTCGCGGTCAAACCAACGGTTCTTGTCGGTGCAGGCGCCTGTAGGTGTGGTCGCCGCCGTGACGCCATGGAACTATCCAATGTCGATGTTGACCCGCAAGATGGCGCCAGCGCTTGCCGCTGGTTGCACCCTGGTGCTCAAACCGGCCGAGGCAACCCCGCTGAACGCCAAAGCGATCTTCGAGGTCTTTCACGATGCTGGCGTGCCAGCTGGTGTCATCAACATGGTCACCGCTCAGAACCCGGTTCCGATCGGTGACGTCTTTACCTCTGACCCCCGGATAGCCAAGCTCACGTTCACTGGTTCGACTGCGGTTGGCCGCACACTTGCTGCGGCTGCAGGGGCATCGTTGAAGCGAATTTCGGTCGAGCTCGGAGGACATGCACCGTTCATCGTCATGCCCGATGCCGACCCTGTGCATGCCGCCAAAGGCGCTGGTGCCCTCAAGTTCCTAAACGCGGGCCAAGCGTGCATCAGCCCGAATCGGATTTATGTACACACCAGTCAACTCGACGCATTCACGTCGACGATGGCCGAGCGGGTTGGCCGAATCAAAACCGGCGACGGCACGCAAGACGGCGTCGGCTGCGGGCCGTTAGTAAACGAAGCTGCCGTTGCCAAGGTCGAGGCACAGGTCGACGATGCAGTTGGGTTGGGGGCCGAGGCGCTGGTCGGCGGAACGCGTCTGACCGAGGGTGCTCTTGCGAACGGCCACTTCTACGCGCCGACGGTGCTGTCGGGCGTAACCGACGCGATGCGCATCTACCGCGAGGAGACCTTCGGGCCAGTGGCCCCGATCATCGCCTACGACGACCCTGACGAGGTCGTGGCTATGGCCAACGACACCAACTACGGGCTTGCGGCTTACGTGTATACAAACGACCTCAAGACAGCGTTGCGCACGGTCGAGGGTTTGCGATTCGGCATCATTGGTGTCAACGACGTGAACCCCACGTCTGCTTCGGTGCCCTTTGGTGGCATGAAGGACTCGGGCCTCGGCAGAGAGGGGGCTCGCGAAGGCCTGCTCGAGTACCTCGAAACAAAGACAGTAGGAATCTCGATCTAGGGACTGCTCCCGCCAGAAGCCACCGAGTCGACGCGGTACAATTGCCTATGGCCGGAACCACGTGGAACGAACGTCAACCAACCGACTGGTTGGCCTCCGACGGCAAGTGGTATCCGAGTTCGAAATACCCCCGAGGGTGGGAGGGAACTGCGCTCCCACCAGCTCCCGGGCATGGCGGCGTGGCGTCAATCCTCAAGAAGTACACGACGATGGCCGCCGCCCCTGCCCGACTAGACGTCGGCGCGTCCGACTTCGACACGTTTAAGACGGACAACGGCTTCAGCGGTCCGTCGGCCACCACAGCGCCGCCAAGCCGTCCCTCAACTGAACGGCAAGCCCCCCGTGTGAAGACCCCACCTCCTCCTGCGGGACGAGCTGCGTCGGGATTCTCGGTGGTCAAGAGCGGACGTCAGGTTGCCCAGGCCACGGTGAGCGAGCAGCGCGACTATGCCCACAAGCTGTCCTCGGGAACGCCGCCACCAGCGCCGCTCGGAAGCGGGTCGACCCCAACCTCAACCTCAACTCCAACCTCAACGTCGCCGGGCCGGGTTCGGGACGTGCCCCCGCCTCCCGACTCGCCAACGTCGATCGAACGCAGTGAGACACCGCCGCCAGCGGTCGCGCCCGCACAGAACCTCGAGGTCATCGCCGGTGATCTTGGCAAGGTTCTCGGCGGTGCAAAAAAGCGAATCCAACAAGCACTGAACGACGCCTACGAAGGACAGTGACATGACCTCATCGCTGACGGAACGATTTACCGCAACCGACGGCATGATCACGCTGTCAGGGGCCCAAGCGCTGCTGCGCATCCCGGTCGATCAGTTTCGTGCTGATCGAGCGAACGGGGTATCGACCGCAACGTTGGTAAGCGGTTACCGAGGCTCGCCTTTGGGCGGAATCGAGTCGATCATCGCCCAACATCGAAGTGTGCTCGACGGGGCCAACGTGCAGTTCATCTCCGGCGTGAACGAGGAACTCGCCGCAACGGCAATCTGGGGCTCGCAGATGGCCCAGCTCGAGGCGGACGCTCGCTACGACGGCGTTTTGGGCATGTGGTACGGCAAGGGCCCGGGCGTCGATCGAACTGGCGATGCGTTCCGCCACGCAAACTTCGCCGGAGTCGGCCAACACGGGGGAGTGCTAGCGCTCGCAGGCGACGACCCCGAGTGCAAGTCATCGACAATCCCGTCGGCATCGGAGTTTGCACTACACGACGCCGGTATGCCCGTGCTCTACCCATCCGACGTTGCCGATGTGCTGCGCCTCGGCCGATACGGATTCGAGTTGTCTCGCTCCTCGGGTCTTTGGGTTGGCTTCAAAGTGCACACCGACGTCGCCGATGGCTTTGCCACCGTGTCGCCCGACGCCGGCGACATCGACCTGCATCGCTACGTGCACGAGGTTGACGGCGAGCCGTGGCGGGCCACCGTCGACAACAACCTCATCGCGCCTCAGTCGGTGTACCTGGAAGAAGAGCTGTTCGGTCATCGCACTGAAGCGGCGCTCGGGTTTGTTCGCGAGAACCCAATCGACCGGTCCTTCGGCTCGACCTCGCCATGGTTAGGCATCGTTGTTGCGGGCAAGCCGCTCGGCGACATGCGCGACGCGTTTCGCCAACTCGGCATCGAGGATGCTCTCGCCGACTTGGGAATTGCGGTGTACGTGCCCGGAGTGATCTCACCACTCGAACCCCAAGGCCTTCGGGCGTTCGCAAGTGGCCTCGACACCGTCATGGTCATCGAGGGCAAGCGACCCTTTATCGAGTCCCAGGTCCGCAACATCTTGTACGACGAGGCCAACCCGCCGCGGGTCTTTGGTAAGACCGACGCCAATCGCGACGCCCTGGTGCCCATCGCCGGGGCATTGAGCGCAGACAAGCTCGTCGAACCACTGCGTCGGGTGCTCGAGCTACAGATCGACCCCAGCCGTCTGGCCAAGAAGCGCACCCGAATCGAACTACTACCGTCGAGCGACCTGCCAAGTCGAACCCCGTACTACTGCTCGGGCTGCCCGCACAACCAGTCGACCGTCGTGCCCGACGGTTCGATCGCCCTCGGCGGAATTGGCTGCCATTCGATGGTGCTCTTTATGGACCGCCAAACCACCGGCCTCACCCAGATGGGCGGCGAGGGAGCCCAATGGGTTGGCACGGCCCCGTTCGTCCACAACACGCATCGCTTCCAGAACCTGGGTGACGGAACGTTCTTTCACTCCGGCTCTCTCGCCATACGCCAAGCCGTCGCCGCGAACACCGACATCACCTTCAAGCTGCTCTACAACGGTGTGGTCGCCATGACCGGTGGCCAAGATGCGGCGGGGGAGCTGCCAGTTCCCGAGCTCACTCGGTGGCTCGACGCCGAGGGAATCAAGGTCGTCGTTGTCGTCACCGACGATGTCGACAAGTACGACAGTAAGGCCGAGTTCTCCAAAGGCTGTCGCGTTGTGGACCGTGCCGAGCTTGACGACGTGCAGCGGCAGCTGCGTGAGATTCCTGGTGTAACGGCTCTGGTGTACGACCAAGGTTGTGCGGCCGACTTGCGACGCAAGCGCAAGCGTGGCCAAGTCGTCACACCAACAACCCGCGTAATGATCAACGAAGCCATTTGTGAGGGATGCGGCGATTGCGGCGACGTGTCGAACTGCATGAGCGTTCACCCGGTCGAAACGCCGTTCGGCCGAAAGACGCAGATCCATCAAGAGTCCTGCAACTTTGATCTGAGCTGTGTGAACGGCAACTGTCCAGCGTTTGTCACCATCGAGATCGACCCTGAGGACACCATCGCCAGTACCACGCGCCGCGAGGACTACGCGAACGGCGACATTCCGGCGGACCCGCCGATTCCCGATATGGCCAACCTGCTGATCGTTGGCGTCGGTGGCACCGGTGTTGTGACGGTCAGCCAGGTGCTGTCGACCGCAGCGATGCTCGACGGCCGTGTGGCCACCAGCCTCGACCAAACGGGTCTGGCGCAAAAGGGTGGACAGGTCGTTTCGAACCTTCGACTGGCCTCCGAACGCTACGACGGCGCGTCCAAGGTCGGCACAGGAGCCGCCGACACCATGTTGCTTTTTGACGTCGTCGGCGGCACGTCGCCCGCGGTGCTCGAACGGGGGAGCAGCGGACACACCGCTGCGTTCGTGTCGACCAGCCGGGTGCCGACGGGGCAAATGGTTACGCAGATTTCGAACGAGGAATTCCCCGAGATCGACAGGTTTGCTGCCCGCATTAACGCGAACACCGATGCCGATCAGAACGTGTACGTCGATGCCGAGCTCATCACCCGAGAGGTCTTCGGTTCGCAACCGGCGGCCAACTTCCTTGTGGTGGGTATGGCATACCAACGCGGTCGGGTGCCGGTAACCGCACAGTCCATCGAGCAAGCAATCGAGCTCAACGGAGTTGCCGTCGACATCAACCTGGGAGCCTTTCGCCTTGGCCGCCGCATTGGCGATAGCCCTGATCTCGCAGCCGAGATAACCGACGGCGCGATCGTCAAGACAACGCCACCCGAGCTCAGCGCCCAAGTCCGTCGGCTTATCGAACGGGTGCCCGAGCTGACCGACGAACTCGACGTCATCATGCAGTGGCGCATCCCCGAACTCATTGCGTGGGGCGACGTGGCATACGCCGAACGATACGTCCGCTCGATTGCCGCAGTGCGAAGGTCGGAGATCGCTGCGACCATCGAGGGATCTCCGCTGTCGAATGTGGCAGCGCGGCATCTGTTCAAGCTGATGGCGTACAAGGACGAGTATGAGGTCGCCCGCTTAGCGTTGAACGCCGATATGGAAGCAAAGGCCAAGGCCCGCTTCGGCCCGAACGCGAAGCTCAGCTATCAGCTGCAGCCGCCGGCACTGAAGAAGGTGGGCGTCAACAAGAAGATCGCAGTTCCGTCCGCAGCGGCCCGAAAGACGTTTGGCTCGTTGCTCAAAACCAAGCGGGTTCGAGGCACACGCCTCGACCCCTTCGGGCGCACCGAGGAACGACGCGTCGAGCGCGAGCTCATCGGCGAATACGAAGACCTCCTCACTCGGCTCCATAGCGGGCTTACCCCAGCGACCGTCGACCACGCCGTGGCAGTTGCCGATCTCGCTGACCAAATTCGTGGCTTCGACACGGTGAAGCTGGCCAACGTCGAGCGGTTCCGCCGAGAGGTCGCCGAGCGGCTAGGTTGAGGCAACATCTCACGAAAGGCCATTGCGATGGGCGTCTCAGTCAAGGACATTGAAGGACTCAAGGGTCTGATCACCGAAGAGTGGTCGGAGTGGACCGACCAGATTGAGATCACCCAAGACATGGTGAACACGTTTGCTGACGTCACCCATGACCATCAATGGATCCATGTCGACATCGAGAAGGCAAACGCTGGCCCCTTTGGTGGACCAATCGCGCACGGCTTCCTGACGCTGAGCCTGGTGTCCTACTTCGGCACCCAGGGCGGCCCAAAGATCGACGGCGTGCTCGGCGCCCTGAACTACGGCGGCGACCGCCTACGTTTTTTGAACCCTGTTCCGGTTGGTTCGAAGGTGCACGCAAAGTCGCGCCTCATCGATGTCACCGAAAAGGCATCGGGCGTACTTATGAAGCGCGAGATCTCGGTGCACGTCGTTGGGGACGAGAAGCCAGCGGTTCTTTACGAATCGCTCGGCCTGCTCCTCGGCTAGCGAATCGTTCTGCCTTACGACTGAAGCTCAGGCCGGTTCGCAAAGAGCTCGAGTGCCTCTGGGTTGGCTAATGCTTCGGTGTTTTTGACGGGCCGTCCTTCGACAATGTCGCGAACGGCGAGCTCGCTGATTTTGCCGCTGCGTGTTCGCGGGATGTCGGCTACCTCGACCACCTTTGCTGGCACGTGACGCGGCGACGCGCCTGTGCGAATGGTGCTCTTCACCTTCGCCACGAGCTCATCGTCGAGAACGGCACCCTGTGCCAGGCGCACGAACAGCACAACGCGGGTGTCGTTGTCCCATGACTGGCCAATGACCAGCCCTTCCTCGATCTCGTCGAGTTGCTCTACCTGTCGGTAGATTTCGGCCGTTCCGATTCGCACGCCGCCGGGGTTAAGGGTGGCGTCGGAACGTCCGGAAATGATCATTCCTCCGCCCTCACTCCACTCGGCGAAGTCGCCTTGGTGCCACAGGCCGGCAAACCGCTCGAAATAGGACGCGTCGAAGCGGGCATTGTCGTCGTCACCCACAAACCGAAGCGGGATCGACGGGAACGGAGAAGCGCACACGAGCTCACCCTGCTCGCCGACAGCGAGACGATTGCCGTCATCATCGACCACGGCAATGTCAAGGCCAATCGCTGGTGCCTGAATCTCGCCGGCCACCACGGCAGAGGTTGGGTCGCCGGCGACGAGGCAACCGCACAGGTCGGTTCCCCCCGACATCGACGCAACATGAACGTCGGACTTCACATGTTCGTACAGGAACGCAAAGCTCTCGTGCACGAGAGTCGAGCCCGTGCTGCAGATGGTTCGAATTGAATCGAGCGCGTGTGAATCGGCTGGGTGGAACCCAGCCTTGTTGAGTGCGTCGACGTACTTGGCAGAAATGCCGAGCAGAGTAGGTTGCTCGCGGTCGGCGAGATCCCACACAACTTCGGGGCCAGGGTGGAACGGCGAACCGTCATAAAGGATCAGCGTTGCTTCGGCCTGCAGCACGATGGCGAGCCAATTCCACATCATCCAACCAGCGGTCGTGAAATAGAAGACCCGGTCACCGGGCCCGATGTCGCAGTGAATTCGGTGTTCGCTAACGAGCTTCAAGAGCACGCCACCGCACCGATGAACAATGGCCTTCGGCGTACCGGTCGTGCCGCTCGAGAACAGCACGAACATCGGATGGTCAGCATCGACACGCTCGTAGGTCACGTCCGAAGCCGCAAGCCCCTCGATGAACGTCGTGAGCGTCTCGGTGTTGGGTGCGCTCACATCGCCGTGCAGATACGGCACCACAATCGTTCGCTCGATCGCAGGAATACGCTCGACGATCTCTGCCAGGCGGTCGAGTGTCGAATGGGTCTTGTTGGCATACAGGTATGCATCGGTAGCGAACAGCAGCTTCGGGTCGAGCTGACCAAATCGATCAACAACACCGTTCGCCCCAAAATCTGGTGAGCTCGACGTGAAGATGGCGCCCAGCGAGTTCGCAGCCAGAAAAATCGCCAGAGTGTCGGGAAGATTGGGAAGCCACGCGGCGACAACGTCACCAACCCCTACACCGGCCCGACGCATGGCTTGCTGCAGGATCGACACCCGCTGTTCGAGCTCGGACAACGACCATTGGCTCACCCGGCCGGTTTCGTTCGAAAACGTGAGGGCAATATGGGCATCGGGGTTAACCGTCTTGGGAGTCAGTAAATTCTCGGCGACGTTGAGCTTCGCGTCAGGAAAGAAGCGGGCCTCGCGAAAGACCGTGCCGTGTTCGACAACCGGGCCAGAGCGGTCTCCAATGAGGCCATAGCGCTCCCAAACGAGCGACCAGAACCGGTCAGCGTCCTCGGTAGACCAGCGGTGCAACTCGCCGAATCCGTCAAGCCCCAACTCGGTACACAAGGCGTGTACCTCGGTCGCGGCGACCTGGCTCGATGACGGTTCCCACAGCGTGTTGCTCATGACACAAAACTAGTGCGCAGCGGACTTGCCCATGAAGGCGAGGTGGTGCGACGGTAAGGGTTATGCGTTCTTTCACCGTTGATGTCACGACCATCCGTCTGTTCCTTCACGTCCTGTCCGTGACCGTCTGGGTTGGTGGACAGATCGTCATGATGGCGCTGCTACCAATTCTGCGTGCCACTGGCGTTGACGGCTTGCCCGCCAAGGTCGCTCAGGGGTTCCAAAACGTGGCGTGGCCAGCAATGGCAGTCGCCATCTTCACCGGCATCTGGAATCTGCTGGCGATCAGTGAAGACAAGACCACCGGTTGGAACATGGCCTTCGGCATCAAGTTCTTGCTCGTGATCATCTCTGGCGTGGCAGCGTTTGTACACGCCAAGAACGACGACCCAAAAATCAAAGGAATGACCGGAGCTCTCGGCTTCGTCACCGCCCTCGCCGCCCTCTTCATAGGCATAGCGCT
>CALHTB010000043.1 GCA_938038785.1 uncultured Acidimicrobiales bacterium | reverse complement strand
ACCGAGCTCGTACTCATCGGGTCGCAGTGGCTCGATGGCGACGTCGACAAGACAACGGTGACTAGCGTTCCCGGCGTGCCCGACGAGCCCGACGAGCCCGAATCGATCGTGTTCCCCGGGTGGACTGCCGATGGTCGATTGTTCGCGGTCACCGACCGCAAGAACTGGTGGAACCTCGTCGAGGTCGACGTGACCACCGGTGATCACTCGCCGGTGGTCGAGGGAGAGTTCGAGATCGCCACCCCCGGTTGGGTGTTCGGTCTCAGCCGATGGTGCGAGACCGGCGACGGTGTGGTCGTGGTTGCAGGTACGCCCCAAGGCGACACGATTGGTTTTCCGAATGGCTACGTCGAGGATCGGCACAGTTCGGTCAGCTCCATACGCTCGCTCGCCGATGGCCGCGTTGTGTATGTGGCGGCGTCGTTCTCTGAGGAGGCCGCGGTGTGGGTGCACGATGGCGAGTCTGCAACGCGGCTGTCGCAGCCACGTGACCTCGGGCTTGACCCGGCGCTCTTCCCCGAACCCGAGCTCATTTCCTTCGACATCTCCGAGGTCGATCCGGCAGAACCGCCTGGAACCACGGCGCACGCGCTGTTCTATGCCCCGGCTCTGGCCGATGGCCAAGAGGTCGACGGGCTGCCGCCGCTGCTGGTGCTGGTTCATGGTGGGCCAACATCGGCTGCCCGTCGCCAGCTGAACCTCACGATTCGTTACTGGACGTCGCGCGGAGTCGCTGTTGCTGACGTCGACTACCGCGGGTCCACCCTCTACGGACGCCTTTACCGCAACGAGCTGCAGGGGGAGTGGGGCGTCGCCGACGTTGTGGATTGTGTCGCCGCAGCCAAGTACCTCGCCGGCACGGGGAAGGTCGACGGCGACCGCATGTTCATCGAAGGTGGCAGCGCAGGTGGCCTCACGGTGCTCAATGCCGTGGCGATCTACGACGTGTTCTCCGGCGGGATCAGCCGCTACGGCGTCACGCAGCTAGCCACGCTCGCCACCGACACCCACAAGTTCGAGGCTCGCTATCTCGACGGGCTCGTCGGCCGATGGCCCGAGGACGAAGCGATCTACACCGAGCGCTCGCCGCTCACCCACGTCGACACAATTGACGTACCACTGTTGGTACTTCAAGGAGAGGACGACAAGGTCGTTCCGCCCAGCCAGGCAGATGCGATCGTTGACGCGCTGAGCGCGAGCGGCGTGCCGGTTACGTACCACCTATTTCCCGGTGAAGGCCATGGTTTTCGGCGCTCGGAAACGATCGTGTCGGTTCTTGAAGCAACCGAGCTCTTTCTCCGAACGGCCGCCGAATAACACGCTACGTGAGACAATTGTGTCGTTATGGTTACGCTACGCGCTCTGAGCTGACTTTGCGATACTGCGCAAAGTATGGTGTCGTTTAAGCAGAGCCCAACGGGGCGGCGGGCGGAACCGAAGCGAGTATGCGGTGGAGAGTATGCAAGAGTTGGAGCGGCGGATCGGTGTATTGCGCCAGTTGTTGAGCGGCGAGACGTCCACGCCCCCGTCAGTGCCTGAGCCCGAAACCGTCGAGATGTTTCTTGGCCACACGCCAGCGCACGCTGCGCCGGGGCCGTTGCTCGATGAGCTCACCACTCCCGACCCAGTTGTTCATCTCGAAGTTGTTCAGGCCGAACCCGACGCCCACCGTCCGGTTCACGCTCGGTCAGCCGATGCTGATGAAGTCACCGGCCTCGAGGGTGACGAGGTCATTCGCCTGAAGGCGTGACCAGCTGAGCGACCACAACGTGTCGCCAATCACGATCGTGCGAACGATCGGGTCCTGCCCAGGACCTTCCAGCCAGCAGAACTCAAGCGTGCCATCGATGCCTGCGGCGTCTTTGTCCGCATCGGTGAGCGGAAGCCAATCCCACGGCTCGCAGTACATGCCTGAGGCACCGGTCTGACCACTAGCGCAGTCTTGGAATTGGCCTTCGTTGCCCATGAACTGCATCTCCTCGGCCATGCCGCCGAGCTCGCCCTCGCGGCCTTGGAATTGATTGAAGATGTCGGCTGGAAGCACTTCGCACTCGGTTGAACCGGTGGTATCGGCCGCGTCGGGTTCGTGGGTTACTCGGCCCGCTTCGGTGATAGTTCCTGCGTCAAGGTCGATGCGGAAGGCAACGGCGCCGAAGAATTGTTCGTTCCAGTTCTGCACCGGAATCACCGCCAGCTTCTCTTGTGGCCACCAGAGGAAGGACTTGTGGTCCCACTGTGCGTCAGACCACGAATTATCGACGGTCCAGTTGGCAACGTCTGTTGGGTTGGCCAGATCGCTGACATCGAAGAGGGTGACCTTTGCACCTGTGGTTCGGCCTTCGTTGGTGGCCTCTTGGCCAATGCCGAGCACGTGGTTTGGGCCAAGCGGGTGGAGCTGGCCTGAGAAGCCCGTGATCTTCAGCTCGCCAAGGACCTCTGGGTTGGCGGGGTCGCTGAGGTCGACAGTGTAGAACGGGTCGGTCTGGCGGAACGTCACGACATAGCCAACATCGCCGACGAACCGGACGGCGAAGATCTGTTCGCCCTTGCCCATTTCACCGACCTGGCCGAGCTGAGTCAGCTCGGTCTCTTCAATGGCGAATGTGGTGACGAAGCTCTCGGAGTCCTCTTGGCGGCCCCAGATCGAACCGTCGGTGCTCGCTACGCGTAGCACTCCGTCGTACTCCGACAGTGAGAACTGGTTGAGCAAGTGGCCCCGCACCGACCCAGAGGCAAGGTACTCGGGCGTGTCGGAGCCGATGGTGAACCCGTGAATTTGGGTGGTGTAGCTGGCTTCGGCTGCGGCGCGTTCGGAGTCATCGAACGTTCCCCAGTCGTACCACTGGTTGGTTGAGATCCACATCGAGTTGGTCGAGGCGTACACGTTCTGCCCCGACGCAAGCACCGATGCTGCCCCGGGTGTGCTGAGCCCCTCGCCTCCGTCGATGGTGACGACCGACAGGGATCCGAAGCCGGCAAATTCGGCTGGTGCATGCACGTTGGCGCAGTCGGTGAGTTGGCCGCTGGTGCTGGTGCCGTTTGCGTTCAGGGTGTAGGTCGGTAGCCAATCGGAGATTTCGGTCTCGCCGACTCTCTGCTTGTTGAACTCCTCCGCCGCGTCTTCGCCGCTCGAGCCCTGCGGGAAGACAAAGCCCAGGTCGTGTTGGTCGCTCTGCAGTGCCACGCTGATGGTGCTGCCGATCTTTCGCGAGCTCAGGTAGTGGCCCTCGACATCGAGGGTCGATACGACTTCGGGCTTGTCGGCGTTCGAAATGTCGAGCTCGATGATCTGGACGCTTGGGCCGTCGAAATTGCGGGCGAAGGACTCGTCAGCAAGCTCTGCCTCAGCATCGGTTGGAAAGTCCTCGTAGTAGATCTCCTCGCCGTAGTTGGTGCCGAAGAGATAGGCGGTGTCGCCAACGACCAGCATTTCGCGGGTGCTGTGGCCAAGGTTCACCGAGCCGCGCACGGTAGCGACGTCACCGTCGATGTCGACGTAGGTGAAGGTTCCGTTGGTCATAGTGAGGATGCGCGAGCCGTCGGTCTTGACGTAGTCGGGCTCGTCGACGCCGTCTTCCTGGTTGTTCGTGCCCGAGAAGTCTTCGCCTTCGGTCAACGATCCGTCAGCATCACCGCTAATTGCCTGGTTTGCTCCTTGGGTCGTCTCGATGGCATCGCTGACGGTATCGAAGGAAGCAGCATCGCCGTCCTCCATGGCTTCTTCCTCCATGGCTTCGTCGTCTTCCATTGCGATATCACCCCAGTAGTTGCCGCTGTTGAAGCCCCACGGGCCAACCCGTTCAGCGCCTTCGGTGCGCAGGTGGGTGAGGAGGTTGTCGCAGTTGTCGAACTGCGCCAGGCCGCTTGTCAGTACAACTTCGTTGCCGTTGATGACCACGGTCTCGGAGTTTTCGTCGCCCGGCGATGCGTTGTCGGGCGCAGATAGATCATCTCCGCAGGCAGTTGCAAGGAGTGCGAGTGCAAACCCGCTGGCAAGCAATTTGTGACGTGTAGTGCGCATTGGAACCCCGCTTTTGGGCCGGCTGGAGGCAATTCAGCCGACGTAGTGAGTATCGGTGTGTTCTCTTGTACGCCTAAGTCTTCCCGCTGGTTCCCAGAAATCGCTGGATTTATCGGCCCCATAAAGGGTAGGGAACGGCAAAGACCCCATGGCATACATGCCATGGGGTCTTCGCAGTAACTGATCTGTTAGGTGTTGGTTAGCTCGCCTTGGTCAGGCTCGAACCACACATGGTGAACTCCACCGAGTTCGGGTTGTTCGTGTCATCGTGGAGCTCGCTGTAATGCTTGACCACGACCCGGCCGCCAGCTCCGACGGTGAACACGGTGGTGCCGTGCTCGTTCGGGGTTGGGCCGAACTGTTCGTCACCCACGAACACGTAGACCTGTTCGTGTGGCTGGCCTGGCGATCCGCCTGGCTCGCTGGTGGTGATTTCGATGGTCGATCCAGGAGCGGCGATGAGCTCGCTATCCCATTCGACGATCGAGTTGCGGTACATGCGTGGTCCGGTGATTGACGTTGGGCAGGCGTAGAGCGTCTGCTCGGTCAAATCCGTGCCGCACCATTCGTACTCGACCGAGTTCGCGCGGCTCGTGTCGCCGGTGACGACCGAGTAGTGGAGCACGGTTACCGGGCCGGTGTTCGCCACGGTGAATTCGAATTCGCCGAGGCCAACCGGGGTAGGTCCGTACACGTCGTCGCCGACCTGGAAGTACACCTGCTCGTGTGGCTGATCAGGTGAATCGCCGGGCTCGGTGGTCACGACGTAGATGGTCGAACCTGCCGCAGCAACGTAACCAGTCTCATCGGTGACTTGGGACCCGTGGTACAACCGCGGGCCACGAATGTTGGTGACGCATGCTGGGCCAGGAACCGTGCCGGTGTAGTGCGCAGGGTCTTCGTCGGTGAGCGGGTTAGTCAGCGGGTCGCCGTTTGGTAGCTCACCAGTAGCGGTGACCGAACCAACGTTGCGATGCTGCCCTTCAACCACATCAGCGGTGGTTTCGCAGGTCTCACGCTCGCCAGGGGCGAGACGGTCGACGGTGCAAATGTCACCAAGGATGTCGTCAGTTACCGCAATATCGATCAGATCGATGTTGCCGGTGTTGACCGTGACGAACGTGAAGGTGGCGGTTTCGCCAACAACGAGCTCGGGGCCGGCTGGATCGTCGGCGTCAATGCCATTGACAGCCTTCTCAAGGTCAACCGAAGGAGCTGCGGTGAATGGCGTGAATCCAACGTGGTGCGATGGATCCGAGGCGTTGACTGGACCAAGCCTGTCGGTGCCGGGGCCGGTCGGCGTGCCCGTGACCGAACCGACGTTGCGATACTGGCCCGCGGTGACGGTGGTCGATGCGTTGCACTCCATGAACTCGGCGACATCGAGCTCGCTCGCCGGGCACGTTACTGCGCCGATCTGATCGTCGGTCACTGTGACATCGACAAGAGGAACGTTGCCGGTGTTGGTTACGAGGTAGAGGAACGTGGCCGTTGAGCCAACCTCGAGCCTTGGGCCCGTTGCGGTGTCAGCGTCTTCACCGTTGGTCGACTTCTCGATCGAGATAGCCGGGGCTGCGGTGAACTGCACAATGCCGGCATCGATGGTCAGGTTTGATTCACCGGGTCCAACAAAGACGGGTGAGGTGCGACCGGTCGATGGGTTCGCGTTGCTATCGAGCTCGGTGTCACGGCCAGCGTTCTGGGGGCTGAAGGCATCGCCAGGTCGTGGAACGAACTCGACGGCATAGGTGCCTGGAGGAACCGTAAAGATGTACTGGCCATCTGAATTGGTTGTCGTTTCGGCAATGACCGAACCGTTCTCGTCGAGCAGTCGGACAGTGATGCCCTCAATGCCGGGTTCACCTGGGTCTTGGATGCCATCGGCGTTGGTGTCGCTGAAGACGAAGTCGCCGATTTCGGCGTCGAGGCTAATTGGAATCGCAACCGAGAAATCGCCAATCGAATCCTCACCGATGTTGCCGTCTGCGCCCGAACCGAGATTTGCGTTGATGCCGAAGTTCAGCGACGTTTCGTTTCCGGGGAGCTGAGAGAAGTTTGCGATCGAGAATACGAGGTCGGGCGACCCGGCACTCGGAGAGATCGGCGCCACAGCGATTTCGCCAACCTCAGCACCGTACGCAACTGGGGTGAGCGGAGCGAAGAGCCCAAACGGGGTGAACTCGAAAACGCCAAAGTCTGCGATGGTGTTGCTGTAGTTCGTGCCGACGGCGATGTCGTAGACGCCGTCGTTGTCGAGGTCGAGCGCGATAGTGGCTCCCTCGTTTGCACCAAGGTCGGGGCTGTCTGTGCCTGGAGCACCGCCATCGATCCAACGCTGGTCGAAGCTTGCCGGATCGTTGTTACCTTCGGGGTCACCCACGATGCCATAGCTGTTGAGGCCAATGATGAGCTCATCGGTCGTCGCTACGTACTTGACACGCAGATCTTTGATGTCCCAGCCAATGTCCCCAAGAGGTTGAAGTGCGGGAACTGGAGGTTGAAGGTCACGCTGGGCAATGCCAGCAATGAGGTCCTCGATCACCGTGACCGCAGGGTCGATCGTTGGGAGGTCGACTTCAGCGTCACCGGTGAATCCAGTGATGTCGGTGACTTGCAGCGACTGGCCTCGACCGTCTTGGTCAGTTTCGGTGGCCGACAGAACCTCAGCTTCTGGTTCTGCTGGCTCAGCCGGCTCGATGGGCTGGTCGATCTCCTCAGAGGTCGATACGTCGGCTGAGCCTGTGCCGAGAATGGTGTAAGCAGTTGCTGCAAGTAGTGCGATAAGCGCGGCTGCGACAACGTGCCGCCGCTGGAACAAAGTCCCCATGGTTCCTCCAAGGAGTGTGTGTAGAAGTCCGCCGTATAGGCAGGAATTCGGCAGCTCCCACGAGGAAATGAGTCGTTTGCACTACCTTTGTTGGGGTCTTTCTCACCAGGAGTGGTCAACAAGGGTCGCTTACGACAGGGCTTGGCCGTCCAGGCCACTGCCGCGAGCCCGCAAAAGGTACTCGTGAGCCTCAGCTGCATCTACGAACGGAAAGCGGGTTCCATCGACCGAGGTAGTAAGGCCGGTCACGATGGTTTGTAAGTAGCTGGGGTGTGGCCGATTCAGCGGTGGCGGATCCGGCGATGTGATGGTGAAGATAGGAAGATCGTCGTGCCGGCCAAGGCACAACACTCGTCCATACCAACGGTCGGTGAGGTCGACCCAGCCGCTCGCTTCGGCATGTACGAGATCGATCGGAATCGGCTCGTCCAAGCGGTTCTCCTGGGCAAAAACGTCTTCGAACTGCTCGGCGGTGATGTCGTACAAGCGCAAGGCCGTTCGGTGCCCACCCTCGACCGAGTCGAGAAAGGCAACGCCGCCTCCCGACCATCGGGAGGACTGTCCCCCGAACCTGAGGCCGTGGGCGGTGAACTGCACGGTCGAACGCTTGGGTGCGGTGTTGTCGCGCGCTCCCGGGGTGGAACCAACCGAACCCGACGCACGACCGCCGTTCAGGTAGACGAGGAATCGGTCGCAGGACAGGTTCGACCCGAATGCGGCGTACCAAACACGGGCCGTCATGCAGTTGGCACGGTCATGAGCGGGCTAGGCAGCGGCGGACAGATCGTCTTTGGCTGGGAGCGCATCGCTAAATTGCCAGCCATCGGAGGTCTCGGCAACCACGTGGCAGTCTTTGGCAACCTGCCACAACGCCCGGCGAATGGGAGTTGGGTTATAGCGGTACAGGTCGGGGAACGCCTCACGAATCGCCGCCGTTGCCTTGCGAGCGTTGTAGTGAGGAATTTTGGCGTCGAGGTGATGAGCGACGTGGGTCGTTCCAATCCGATGATGCAATAGATCAGCGATTGGTCCGTACGGCCGGTCGATCGAGCAGAATGCGCCGCGCACAAACGACCAGTCGTCGTCGCCGTAGTGAGGAACATCAGCGTCGGTATGTTGCAGCCAGGTGTAGGTGACTAGCCACCCGTTGACGATCATGTACGGAGCGAGGTACACCGCCACCACTTCCACTGGGCTTCGAAGAACCGCCCACACGACGAGTAGAGCAATCGTGGCCAGAACTCCCAACGAGCTGTAGATGACCTTGCGCTTCCACCGATCGGGAAAGAGCGCCTGGCTGAACGGGCGAGATGGCCAGAAGTGGTTCGTCAGGCCTCGATCGGCACCGCCGGTGGCGCCGAACATCAGATAAAGCGGCCATCCGAAGCCCAGCCGACCCGCAACCGTGAGCGCTCCGTGTGTGCCCGCGCCCAACTTCTTACGGACACGCAGCGTGCGGCGACCCCGCTTAGTGGTGTTGCGCTTCGGCACATGGGTTTCGCCGTCGATGAGGTGGTTCGTCTTACCGTGGTGGATGGCATGGCTACGTTGCCACGAGAAGTAAGGCACCAGCAGCAGCGAGTGAAGAACAAAACCGACGGTGTCTTGCACCTTGGTCGTCTTGGCAAATGCTCGGTGGCCGCACTCATGGGCAACGACCCATACGCCGACGGCGATCGTGCCATTGACGTATGCATACAGCAGCCACGCGGGAGTCCACGCCCATTCGAGTGGGATAAACAGCAGTGCCAAAATTCCGGTGAGCAAGGTCAACCCCACGGAGAACGCGGCGTATGCCAGCGACGTAGAAAGTTGTCGTTCAAAACACTCGGCGGGAATCGCGGCCTTTACTTCAGCGGTACTCGGAACGCTGACTGGAGGAGTGTCGAACTTGTGCACCATCGAAGGATGGCAGCTCAACACCGCATTGCCACGGTTACTGCGCGGTTAGTTTCGAAGATGTCATCTCGCACCGATGATCAGACCCCACAAGTGGGTGCTGGGGTCAGCGCGTGGCCGGCTTAAAGGCAGGCCTACCCGCCTCGAACGCGTCGATGGCATCGTTGTTCTGCATGGTCAGGCCAATGTCGTCAAGGCCGTTCAAGAACCGATGCTGCACAGCGTCGCTGAGCTCGAAACCCACCTCGATGCCAAGCGCCGGCACCTCGAGGGTTCGCCGCTCAACGTCGACCGTCAGCTCGAGCGTCGGGTCCGCTTGGACTGCAGCCATGAGCTGGTCACTGATCTCAGGGGTGACCTCAACGGCGACGAGGCCGTTCTTCGTGCAGTTGTTGCGGAAGATCGGACCGAAGCGAGAAGACACCACCGCAGCGAATCCGTACTGCTGGATGGCCCACACCGCGTGCTCGCGGCTAGAGCCGGTGCCGAAGTTTGGGCCGCCGAGAAGCACGTTCGCCCCAAGGTACTGCTCCTGGTTCATGACGAACTCGGGGTCGTCGCGCCATTCAGCAAAGAGGCCCTTGTCGAAACCGGTGCGCTCGACGCGCTTGAGCCAGTCCGACGGGATGATCTGGTCGGTGTCGACGTCGCTGCGATCGAGCGGAACGGCGGTGCCTTGAACAATGTGTACAGGTTGCATGTTGGGTCTTTCGAGCAGTTGGGAGGGATCCGAGCGGAAGTCTCGGCGAGTTATTGCAGATCCTCCGGGGTAGCAAACGTTCCAGCGATAGCGGTGGCTGCCGCGACGGCGGGGGAGACGAGGTGCGTTCGTCCTCCACGTCCTTGGCGGCCCTCGAAGTTTCGGTTTGAGGTCGACGCTGAACGCTCGCCTTCCTTCAACTTGTCGGGGTTCATCGCAAGACACATCGAGCAGCCCGGCTCGCGCCAGTCGAAGCCGGCGTCGAGAAAGACCTGGTGCAGGCCTTCAGCTTCGGCCTGTTCTTTCACGAGGCCCGAACCAGGTACTACCAAGGTGCGCATGCCGTTCTTGACGCTGCGCCCCTTCGCCACTGCCGCGGCGGCTCGAAGGTCTTCGATGCGACTGTTCGTGCAGCTACCAATGAACACGGTGTCGACCGGGACTTCACGCATTGGGGTGCCGGCGGTGAGCCCCATGTACTCGAGCGCCCGGCCAGCTGCATCCTTGGCGACAGGGTCGTCAAACATGTCGGGCGAGGGCACGTTGTCGGATAGACGAATGACCTGGCCCGGGTTGGTGCCCCAGGTGACGTGTGGCGTGATGGTCGAGCCGTCGAGCACCACCTCGCGGTCAAACGTCGCACCTTCGTCGGTGCGCAACGTGCGCCAGTGGGCAACGGCTGCGTCCCAGTCGGCGCCCTTGGGTGCGTTGGGCAGGCCCTCGAGGTACGCGAATGTCGTGTCGTCGGGGGCGATCATTCCGGCCTTGGCGCCGAACTCGATCGACATGTTGCAGACCGTCATACGGCCTTCCATCGACAGCGCTTCGATCACGGGGCCACGGAACTCAGCAATGGCGCCGATACCGCCACCGGTGTCGCACTCGCCAAGGATCGCCAAGACGACGTCCTTTGCTGTCGAGCCCTCGGGCAGGGTGCCGTTGACGGTGATCGACATCGTCTCTTGAGCAGGTTGCAGCAACGTTTGTGTTGCGAGCACGTGCTCGACCTCGCTGGTGCCGATGCCAAACGCGAGCGCACCGAACGCGCCATGGGTGCTGGTGTGGCTGTCGCCGCACACGATGGTCATGCCCGGTTGGGTCAGGCCTTGTTCGGGGCCAATGACGTGCACGATTCCCTGGTTGATGTCGCCCATTGGGTAGTGGGTGATGCCGAACTCTTCAGTGTTCGCCCGAAGAGTGTCGACCTGCTTGGCCGAGATCTCATCGGCGATCGGCTTGTCGACGTCTTCGGTGGGGACGTTGTGGTCCTCGGTGCTGATCGTCAGGTCGGGTCGGCGTACCGTTCGGCCACTCTGGCGGATGCCATCGAACGCCTGCGGCGAGGTCACCTCATGCACGAGGTGTAGGTCGACGTAGAGAAGGTCGGGTTCGCCGTCTGCGCGGTGGACGACATGTTCGTCCCAGACCTTCTGGCTGAGTGTCTTTGGTTCGTTGCTCACGCCGTGCAGGTTATCTGCGGCCGGGTTGTGTTTCACTGGTGGGATGAATACGCGGCTGTTGGTGCCCCTTCGACTTCTGGTCGGCTGCATCGTGGTGGCGAGCGTCGTAACGCTCACACCCGCTCCAGCCATGGCTTGCAGCTGCGCCGGGGGCTCGCTCGCCGAGTACTCCGACATCTACGGTTTGGTGTTCACCGGGCGCCAGATCGAACGTGATGTCCGTAACGCGGGTGATGACAATGGAGTCCGTCTCGTCTTTGAGGTGGAGCGCGTCTACGTAGGGGAAGGCGTCACCTCGCCCGTTGAGATCTTCACCTCGGCCGACGGCGGCGCATGCGGTGCGTCCTTTCCGGCGAACGAGGTTACGACGGTCTTAGGCGCCGAGTGGAACGGCAAGATGTCCACGAATCTCTGTGACCAAGTTTTTGATGCCGGTCCAGACAAGCTCGAGGCCATCTACGGTGAGGGATACGTGCCGGTGGCAGCACCCCTGGCCGCCGACGCCAGGCTTCCGCTACCCGTGATCCTGGCCGCCGTAGCGGTGTTGGGCTTTTTGGTGTTCTGGGCGGCGCTCAGATGGCGACGAGCGCAACCGCCAGGTGCTGAAACCTAGACTGCGCAGGTGTCGACGCCTGCGCTGATGATCCAAGGGACCAATTCGAACGCGGGTAAGTCGGTACTGGTCGCCGGCCTCTGCAGGGCAGCCGCGAATAGAGGCTTGTCGGTGCAGCCGTTCAAGCCGCAGAACATGTCGAACAACGCGGCCGCCGTCGAGGGTGGCGGCGAGATAGGTCGAGCTCAGGCGCTCCAAGCACTGGCCGCTCGGGTGCCGCTCTCGGTGCATCACAACCCGGTTCTCTTGAAGCCCGAGTCGAACACCCGAGCACAGATCGTGGTGCACGGTCACCCGGTGGGCACGCTCGAGGCCGAATGCTTCACGACCGACCGTGCCTCGTTGCTCGAACCGGTGCTCGACAGCTTCGAGCTACTCGGCGCCGACGCCGACATCTGTATCGTCGAGGGCGCCGGAAGCCCGGCCGAAACGAACCTTCGCGCAGGCGACATCGCCAACATGGGGTTTGCGCTGGCCGCCGATGTCCCCGTCGTGCTCGCAGGCGACATTGACCGCGGTGGGGTGATCGCGTCCCTGGTCGGAACACATGTCGTGCTCGACGACGCCGACCGGTCGATGATCCACGGGTTCCTCATCAACAAGTTCCGCGGCAACGTGGCGCTTTTCGATGCCGGGCTCGATGACATCACCACACGAACGCAATGGCCATCGATGGGCGTCGTCACCTGGTCACACGACCTTGCTGTCTTGCCGGCCGAGGATGCTGTTGAGCTCGGCGAACGCCAAACCGAGTCCGGTGACATCCACATCGCCGTGCCGATGCTCAGCCGAATCGCAAACTTTGACGATGTTGATCCGTTGCGCATGGAAGACGACGTCACCGTCACCATGGTTCCTCCAGGCCAGCCCTTGCCTGTGGCCGACGTGATTCTGATCCCTGGCACCAAAGCCACCCTCGCCGACATGGAGTTTCTTCGCTCCCAAGGATGGGATCTCGACATTCAGGCACACGTTCGCCGGGGCGGACGGGTCGTCGGCATCTGTGGCGGCTACCAACTGCTCGGATCGACAATCGCCGATCCCGACGGCGTCGAGGGGTTAGCTGTTGAAGTGCCTGGCCTGGCCCTTCTCGATGTGGCCACAACGCTTCACGCCGACAAGGTCACTCGCCCGGTTACCGGAACCCATCTTGCATCCGGACACGGGTTCTCTGGCTACGAGATTCACGTCGGGCGAACCGACGGACCCGGCAGCACCGGGCGCCCATGGCTGAGCATCGATGGTGCGGCCAGTGGGGCAACCTCGTCCGATGGCCGCATCGTCGGCACCTACGTGCACGGCGTCTTCGCTAGTGACGCGTTTCGCCAGGCATACCTAGCCGAGCTGCGCCCAGGGCGCGTCAGCAGCTCGGTTCGCTATGACGAACGCGTCGACGTCGCACTCGACCTGTGGGCGAACCAGCTTGAAGAACAGCTTGATGTCGACCAGCTACTTCGAATTGCGGCCCGCCGCCTGTAGCGAGGAATCACTTTTGCGAATCTGTGTCGCTGCTCTACGGTGGTTCTCGGTTGGGAGAAAGTATGAACGACAGCCAGGAAGTGGAGAGGCACGAGGACTACGGCATCTTTCTTGCCGATGCACCCGCACCGCTGCGCGCTAGTCGTCCGACGAGGAGATCGACGCCCCACCTGTCCATCATCGTTCGAATCGGTCTGGCTTCGCTGTTTATCGTGAACGGGATCACTGCAATTGTCAGGCCGTCGGAGTTCCTTGGACTGGTCCGGGCCAATCCAATTTTGGGGTTACTGCCCGATGACCTCCACCTCGCCCTCGTCCGTGCGGTGGCCATTCCTGATTTCGTCATCGCTGGCCTTATTGGGGCGCGTCGCAACGACGAAGTAGCAGCGATTGCGATGGGTCTTTGGATGGGAGCGATCGCTCTAACCAAGGCTATGAACCTGTTGGCTGGCTAGCCCATCAGCTGGCATTCGCTTAGACGGCTCTCAGGTCGGTTCTGATTTGATGGAACCCATGCACGCCGAAATCGCCCAAAGCAATGCCACACTTGAGGCCATCAGTTCCCGCGTATTGATCGTCGAAGACGATGAGGCAATCGCCGCAATGGTTGAGCGCACGCTCGCTGGCGCCGGCATGGAGGCTGATATTGCGCGCATCGGTGCCGACGCCGACGTGTGCATAGTCGAGGGCGCTGGAAGCCCGGCTGAAACGAATCTTCGCACTGGCGACATCGCGAACATGGGCTTCGCCTTGGCCGCCGATGTCCCCGTCATACTTGCCGGCGACATCGACCGCGGTGGAGTGATCGCCTCGCTTGTCGGAACCCATGTTGTGCTCGACGATGCCGACCGGTCGATGATCCACGGGTTCCTCATCAACAAATTCCGGGGCAACGTTGCCCTCTTCGATGCTGGGCTCGATGACATCGCGACCCGCACGGGTTGGCCGTCGATGGGTGTGGTGACCTGGTCACACGACCTTGCGGTGCTGCCAGCCGAAGACGCGGTCGAACTCGGCGAACGCCGTGGCGGCGACGGCGACATCCACATTGTCGTTCCCATGCTCAGCCGCATTGCCAACTTCGACGACGTCGACCCGTTGAGCTTGGAAGACGACGTCACCGTCACCATGGTTCCTCCAGGCCAGCCCTTGCCTGTGGCCGACGTGATTCTGATCCCTGGCACCAAAGCCACCCTCGCCGACATGGAGTTTCTTCGATCCCAAGGTTGGGATCTCGACATTGCGGCGCACGTGCGTCGGGGTGGTCGCATTGTTGGTATCTGTGGCGGCTACCAACTGCTCGGCTCGGCAATCGCCGACCCCGAAGGCATCGAGGGGCCGGCCGCAGAGGTGGCTGGCTTGGGTCTGCTCGATGTGGCCACGACGCTGCACGCTGACAAAGTCACTCGCCCTGTCACCGGAACGCACGCCGCTTCCGGACAAGAGGTAGCGGGCTACGAGATCCACGTGGGCCGGACCGACGGGCCTGACACCAAGCGCCCATGGCTTCACATCGACGGTGCGGCCAGCGGAGCAACCTCGTCCGATGGTCGAATCGTCGGCAGCTATGTCCACGGCGTGTTCTCAAGCGATGCGTTTCGTCAGGCGTACCTGGCCGAGCTACGTCCTGGGCGCGTGAGCAGCTCGGTGCAGTACAACGAACGTGTTGACCTAGCGCTCGACGCGTGGGCAGCCCAGCTCGAAGACCAACTCGACATCGACGAGATCCTTCGGATCGCAACTTCGCGGGCGTAGCGAGAATCCTGCCAGCTCATCTTGCTGCGCTCTAGCCCGTCCACCAGTCGTTTGACTTGAGGCGGTCGCTGCCGCCGGTGGCGTCGTGGATTTTCATGGCCAGCCCACGAAGTCGTGTTCCTGCAAGCCATCGCCACGCCCGGTTTCGAGCCTTGCTGTAGTCACGGGTATAGGGGCAGACCCGGACACACACGGCGCAGTCGCTGTTGATCTTTGACCAATAGCTGAAGCACTTCTCGCCATCGACCGACCACTTCTTCACACCCTTGATGCTCGAGATGTTGACCGGCTGCCAGTCGGGCTCGCCGTGGGGGATGGCCTTTGCCGGGCACTTGTCGGCGCAACGGTCGCATTGGTTGCAGAACGCTTCGACACCAAAGTTGATCGGTGCATCCGGGGCGAGCGGCATGTCGGTGAAGATCTTGCCGATTCGAAAGCGCGGGCCGAGCTCGGGGCTGATCACCAGGCCATGACGCCCGTACTCACCCAGGCCAGCCTGCATGGCCAACGGGATCGCAAGCGCAGTGTCGTTCATCGACGCGATGGCTTGATAGCCGAGGTTGCGGATGTACTGCGCCATTCCGAGCAACACCGCCGAGTCCATCGAGTAGCCGAGTCCAGTTGCCGTGCCCGACAGTGCCGAGGGTGCCGTCTTGATGAGCGAGTCGTTCATCTCTTGGCCAATCACCACCACGTGGGTAAGCCCGTCGGGAAGGTCGTTCGGCTTCGCTGCTTTGTCTGTGGCGCTGTAGCGCTCGGTGTAGACCCATCGTTCATCGAACTCGGTGATGCCGATGAGATCAGCGCCGAAGACCTCCGACACCTGCTTGAGCTCTCGGCTGGCCTGGTTGGGTGGCCCAACATCGACTTGCTCGCTCGCGCCGTCACGGAGCATGGAGAGCGGGTCGAGGAAACCGTCGCGACGATCGTCGTCCTCGAACATCTCGGCAAAGATGTCAGCCACGTGCCATGAGGCGTTGCGAATCGCATAGTCGCGTTGGGTGAACCCGTTGGCCTTGCGCCATTTCGTCAGGGGCCGTCGGTAGGTAGCAAAGAAGGTGTCGCTGCGCTCATCGCGGACTCGTTCGTCCCACATCGAGCGGCTAAAGACGTCGTTGACCTGGCTAAAGCGCTCGAACGCGTCACCGTCGACGATGAACGGATCGTTGATTCCTTTTGAGCCAGCCACGATCGAATCGTAGGTCGAACGAGCCGCTGGCGACGCACTCGCAGGTGGCACCCGAATGCAGGTTCGCCTGCCGGTGTTGTGGGCTAGCCGTTGGCGGCGGCGATTCGGGCCTTCACTGATTCTCGGCGCAACGGTGGCACGGTCTTCGGCGGAACCTTGCGAGGCGGTAGATCGGCGAGCACTACTCGAGTTGCGTCTGCGATGATGGCGACCGCTCGCTCGAAGGCTTCCTCCGTAGCTGCAGATGTCTTTTGTACGCCGGTGATCTTGCGAACGTACTGACGCGCCCCTGCTTCGATCTCTTCGTCGGTGGCCGATGGCTCGAGCCCTCGAAGGGTGGTGATGTTGCGGCACATTTTGACCTCCAGGTGGTGGTTTCTAGTCGTAGGGTTCGAACTCGGGCTCGTCGAACCAGGGGTACACGGGTGGCATATCGTTCGCTGGCCCAAGGGTGAAGTTGGGCGGCCGCTTTTCTAAGAAGCTGGTGACTCCCTCGACCGCATCGGCCATGGCGCCGAGCTGGGGCACAGCAGCTGACTCGACCTGATGTGCTTCCATTGGATGGGCTGCTCCAAGCATTCGCCAGAGCTGTTGGCGAGCCATCGCAACCGAGACCGAAGAGGTATTCTCGGTGAGCGACTTGGCTAGTGCCCGGGCATCTGCGATGAGGTCGTCGGGGGCATGCAAGCTCTTCACCAACCCGCCGGCGAGCGCTTCTTCAGCATCGAAGACCTTGCCGCTAAAGCTCCACTCGAGCGCCTGGCTGATGCCAACAACACGCGGCAAGAACCAACTCGAAGCAGCTTCGGGGACAATGCCGCGTTGGGTGAACACGAAGCCGAACTTCGCTTCGGTCGACGACAACCGGACGTCCATCGGGAGCAACATCGTCGAGCCAACGCCAACCGCCGCACCGTTCACCGCTCCGATTACGGGCTTAAGGCAGTTGAACAACCTCAGCGATACGATTCCCCCGCCGTCCCTTCCCCGAAGCGAGCTTTGCTCGCTTTCGGGGTCGATGTCAGCACCGCTGGTCTTCTCAAACGTGCTGCCTCCCTCGGAGATGTCTGCCCCAGCGCAGAACGCCCGGCCGGCGCCGGTAACGATGACCGCGCGGACGTCATCGTCGGCGTCGACGGCGTCGAGGGCAGCAACCGTCTCATGGACCATGCGAGACGTAAACGCGTTCAGCTTGTCCGGTCGATTCAACGTAATCGTTGCGATCCCGTCGTCGACCTCGTAGGTCAGCTGCTGTAGTTCCATGGGTGAATCCTAAGGATCTCCATCGCCACGCGCGCAACCGGTTTCCGATCGTTTGTACAAGACAGGAGGGCTGGCCTCTTCGACAATTGGCCGTATGGACAACTTTCTTCGTTGGCTTACCTTGGTTTCGGGCCTCGCAATTGTCGTGATCTCGCTAACACACGTGAGTCTCGGACAATCATGGGTGCCCGATACGCAGACGGTCACGGCGAGTATCGACAGCCAGCACCGCTTTTACACGGCGCTTTTTCTACCGTACGGCGCCGCACTCGTGTGGGTAAGCAGCGCTCTGCAAGACCGCGTCTGGGCGTTGAACATTGTGCTGGCGGCGTTGTTCTGGGGCGGGATTGCACGAATTGTGTCATTCGCAGTCGCGGGCTTGCCACACTCGTTCTACATAGCGCTTTGGGTAGCCGAACTGGTCGTCCCACCAGTCGTCTATTGGGCGAGCCGGTCGCTGTCAGACGGGGTTGTCCACGACGTGCAGATCTAAGTTCGCGGTGAACACATCGCTCGGCACCACTCCGAAGGTCGCCACGAACGTGCGAGTGAAGTGGGCCGCATCGTAGAACCCTGCCCTGATCGCCGCATCGGTGATGGTCGGCGCTGACGTCATTAGCTCGGCGGTACGGCGCAACCGGCTCCAGCTTCGGTAAGACCGCATCGAAACGCCGAGCTGGGTTCGGAAGAGATCCTGCAAATGCGAGAGCGAGTATCCGACGCTGGCGGCGACTTGTTCAGCGGGCACGTTTTCATCGTGGTGCGTTTCGAGGAACGCCGCGGCCTCCTTGACGGTCCGGCTGATCTCGCCGAGAGGTCGGAGGCCCGCGCATTTGGCGAGCTCCTGCCATGTCGCCGCATCGAAGACGTCGTTCGAGAGTCGTTCGAGTGCCCGCAACGTCGTGCCTTCGTGAATCTGTCCAGTTGTTGCGTGCACTGGATCGAATGGCATGACTGCGAGTCGTCCTCCGAACGCGTTTACTGATCGTGCCACGCCGCTCGGCACATGAACTGTGCGCCCGGTGAAGCTCTCGCCATCGATGACGAGATGTATGTCGCCATCAAGCCCCGCACCAACGATTGGGACCATCGGTGTGTGCTCTGCCGCTTCGCCCCATGGTCCGATGTAGAGGACCCGACCAAGATCGATAATGAGTCTTGGTGTTGCGTTCTTCAGGCCAAATTCCATGTTGTGCGCTGGCGTCTAATTAACGGCCTTGTCCATGTCGGCCCAGTAGGGCTCACGAAGCTTGAACTTCTGGAGCTTGCCGGTGGCGGTTCGGGCCAGCTCGTCTCGGAACTCGACCGAGGTTGGGCATTTGTAGTGCGCGATCTTCTCGCGGCAGTGGTCGATGATGTCCTGCTCAGATGTGTCGGACCCGGCGGCGACAACTACCAGCGCCTTTACCGTCTCGCCCCACTTCTCGTGTGGCACCCCGATCACGGCAACCTCGGTGACATCGGGGTGGCTAAACACGCAGTCCTCGACTTCGATCGAGCTGACGTTCTCACCACCGGAAATGATGACGTCCTTCTTGCGGTCGAGAATCGTGTAGTAACCCTCGTCATCCATGACGCCCCCGTCGCCGGTGTGGAACCATCCACCCTCCAGTGCCTGCGCGCTGGCGTCGGGGTTGTCCCAATAGCTCTTCAACACGTTGTTGCTGCGAGCGAGGAACTCACCCGACTGCGACACCTTCATCTCGACGCCCATAGTTGGCACGCCCTGACGGCTCAGCTTCTTGGCCCGCTCGGCGGGCGTGAGCTCATCCCACTCGGGGCGGCAACGGTTGAACGTGAGCAGCGGAGCGGTTTCGGTGAGGCCGTACAGCTGGATGAACTCCCACCCGAGTTCGGTCTCAACCCGTTCAATGGTCGCCGTGGGTGGCGGGGCGCCCGCCACGACGATTCGAACGGTGCCCTTGCCGGGAACCTCGCCGTCCCAATCCTTTGCCGCATCCAGAACTGCGGCAACGACCGCGGGCGCACCACACATAAGCGTGACGCCATGCTCATCGACTCGACGCAGAATTTCGGCGCCGTCGATTTTGCGAATGACCACGTGCTTCACGCCCATGCCGCTCACGGTGTAGAGCATGCCCCAACCATCGCAATGGAACATGGGAAGGGTGTGGAGATACACGTCGCGGTCGGTCACCGCGGCATGCCACCCGAAGGTCACAGCGTTTGTCCACCGGGCTCGGTGGGTCTGCTCGACACCCTTGGGGCGGGCGGTGGTGCCCGAGGTGTAGTTGATCGATGCGGTGGCGTCTTCGTCTGGTTCCCATGGCTCGGGGTCGCCGTCGTGGCCCAGCCAGGCAGCATCGGACTCGTCGCCAAGAATCCACTTTCGTTCGCACTCAACATCGGCGAGCGAGTCGGCAAGCTCGGGGTCGATGAGCAACGCTTCAGCGCCGGAGTGCTCGACGATGTACTTCACCTCGTCAGCGCTCAACCGAAAGTTGATCGGCACAAAGACGCGGCCATTCCCGCTAACCCCATAGAACGACGTGAGCAAACGGGCCGAGTTGTGCGACACCATCGCTACCCGTCCGCCCATGCCGATGCCCATCTTGTCCATGGCCACGCCCATCTGGCGTCGCATGTCACCGAGCTCGGCGTAGGTCATGGTCGACAGTGGTGTTGCTGGCTGGTCGGGCTCGTCAACGATTGCGACTCGCTCCGGATACACCGCCACGGCGCGATTCAAGAAATCGTTTATCGTCAACGCCACCTTCACAGTGGAACCCCCTCATGTTGTGCGATCGGCCCCCACCGATCGTGTGGTTGAAGTTACCGCAGCTCAGCTAACGATGCGAAGGCGATGACGCTATTGCAGTGCCGGTCAGGTTGCGCCGCTGATTACGAGGATGGCTAAACCACTTACGACGGTGATCGCACCCAGCACGTCACCGTTTATGCCGCCGATCTTTCTGTTGGCTAGCGCAACGATCGCCATCGTCGGAATCGCCGCCACGCCGATCGTTACAAGCGGGAAGATCGGCGACCAGATGAACGTAGCGATGAGGCCGGCGGCAATTCCGAAGGTCACGCTCAGAGGGGACAAGCGCTCCATGTAGTCCGAGCCCATCCCTTCGCCTGCTGACCGTGCGAGGATCATTGCAGCCAGGGCCATGGCCCGACCTAACGAGTGGGCGACGATGAGCGCGCCGACACCGGCCGACCCCTTGAGCGCCGCCAGTGCAACAACCTCCCCGATGATTGCGATGCAAAGAGCGGCGGTGCCGTAGGTGCCGAGGCGCGAGTCCTTCAAGATTTCAAGCCGGCGTTCCACGGTCCATCCGCCGCCGAACGCATCGGCGATATCGGCGAGTCCATCGTGGTGGAACGCACCGGTGATGAGCAGCCCGGTCGCGACCGCTAGGAGGCTTGCGACCGGCAGATTCAGGAACGCGTCGGCCAGCACAAACACGCCACCAACAACTGCGCCGATGCCGATTCCAACGAACGGAAACCAGGGCACAGCCTTTGCCATGTCGATGTCGATACGACCATTTCGGGTCACGTCGCCGACGGGCACCCGAGTGAGGAAACCCACGGCAACCCAAAGCGAATGAAGCGGGTTAGTCATGGCCACCGGCGGGACTGTCTCCGAACCACTCGGTGAACGTCGGAACGTTCGTGACAAGTGCACACGCCATCTTCACCAGCGGGACGGCGGCCATGGCCCCCGATGCTTCGCCAAGGCGCATATCGAGTGTGAGAAGCGGCGACCGGTCGAGGTGACTGAGCACCAGTTGGTGGCCCGGCTCGGCAGATTCGTGACCCGCCCAACAGTTGGCAATGAAATCTGGGTCGATTGCGTGGAGTACTAGCGCTGGTGATGTGGCGATGTAGCCGTCGAGCAGCACCGGAATCGACTGCATCCGGGCTTCGAACAATGCGCCCGCCATAGCTGCGAGCTCGGCGCCCCCGACCTCTCGGAGAATTTCGAGGGGGTCGGTCTGCTCGGCTATCCGGGCCACGGCATCGGCGACTACAGCTGCCTTGTTTCGCATTGCCTCATCGGAAACCCCGGTTCCTCGTCCAACGAACGGGCTCGCTTCGGCACCGAGTATCGCTGCGCTGACAGCCGCAGCAGCAGTGGTGTTGCCGATTCCCATCTCGCCGATGATCAAGAGGTCGGTGTCGAGCGCGGCGACCGTTGATCGGCCGATCGCGAAGCACTCGTCGAAACGACGTTGGTTCAGCGCCGGTTCGAACCGAATGTTCCCAGTCGGATTGCCGACGCCGACATCGACGGCGGTGACGGTGGCTCCAGCCACCGCCGCTAGCGCAGACACGCTTGCCTTTGAGGCCTCGAATGCAGCGAGCATCGCTTTGGTCACTTCGGCGGGATAGGCGCTCACGCCCTCGGCGACAACACCGTGATCAGCGGCGAAGATCACCGCTGCTGGCTTCGCGACTTGAGGCACCGTTGTGTGTTGCCACCCGGCCAACCAGACCGCCACTTCGTCGAGCCGAGAGGTAGCGCCGGCGGGGCGCAAGATGTCGTCGACCCGAGCCTGGACGGCATCTTTGCTCGCGGCATCGACCATTGGCGCGGAGGAGAATTCTCTGAGAAGGGGCGAGGTCATGGGCGAAAGCTACCGCTAGGCGTCGTTCAAGAACGCGTTGGCGTCCTCGCGAGACATTTCGCACGTCTTGGCGATTAGGTCGACGACTTCGTCTGGTGCAGTGCCGTCAAACACATCGTTGGCCTCAGCGAGCGGAACAGTGGGGAACCAGCCGAGCAGTGTGTCGAATCCGCATTCGAGCTGGGCGGGTGTTGCCGCGATGGCACTGCTGTCGATTTGGCCGAACTCGGTTGCAAACAACTCTCGCATTGGCTCGGGGCGGCACCGGACCGCCGCGATCATGACACCGTTTCCGGCCCCGGCCGATAGTTCGTCCAGTGTGAGTCCCTCGCTTCTGGCCTCTTCTTCGATGCAGACAACCGCCTCTGCCGGGTCGGTGATGCCAAAGAACGGCAAGATCTGCTCGAGGTCGGTGCCGTTAATCGCATCGGCACCATCGGACACGATTCGGTCGCCATCAGATTCGGGCTGGTCGAGTTCGAGCTCGAGTTCCTCATCCTCGCTTATATCAGGCTCGCTTGTATCAGGCTCGCCGGTATCAGGTTCGCTTGCATCAGGCTCGTCGGGGGCCGTGCTGTCATCGGGTGCTACCTCAGATGTAGCGGCGTCGGTCGACGAGTTCACGTCTCCGGCATCGTCACCGGGTTGGTCCGCCTCGGCCGTCTCCACCGCAACGTCTGAGCTTTGCGCGTCGTCGGTGGCTCCTTCTGCTGAGTCCTCAGACGTAGCACCGGCCGCTTCTGGTTCGGTGTCTGCGGCGACACCGTCAGCGTCGGCCGCGCTATCGGGTGAATCTGAACCCGAGCAGGCAGCAGCGAGAAGGCTGAGGGCAAGAACCGAAGCAAGAACGGTCAACGGTGGCGTAGTCATTCGACGGGCGAGCTGAATCATGGGGGGCTTTCTGGACATGACGATGCACGAAACCTCGGCACCGGAAGGTTCCCAGTTTGGTCTACGACCAGCTGATCTCGAGGTCATGCAACGGCGTAACTCTGCCAGCTGCCACAAACAGAGATGACTGGGCACGGTCGGCAAGACGTCGGTTGTACCGTCCCAGCACGCCTCGATACCGGCGGCCGAGCTCGGAGGTCGGATGTACGCCAAGGCCGACCTCGTTCGAAATTACGATGGTTGGCGACGGCCGGCTAATGAGCGCGTGCGTGAGGATGGAGGCGTGCTCGTCGATCTGGGCGTTGGTTTTGTCGGCGTGCATGAGGTTGGAGACCAGCAAGGTGATGCAATCGATGATGAGAAGCGCCCCAGGGTCAACAGCTACCACCTCCTGTGCGCTGAGCAGCGGGGCTTCGATAAGGCCCCAGTCGCTCGGGCGGTCATCTTGGTGACGAGAGATTCGTTGCGCCATATCGTCGTCGCCCGCTTCAGCGGTGGCCGCGAAGATGACCTCGCCGTCCCAGGCCTGCCCCAACTTCACCGCAAGATCGCTCTTGCCGCTGCGAGCGCCGCCGAGCAACAACGTGCAACCGTTTCCTAGCTTCATCAGTAGTCGATTCCCTTCTTCGCGACGATGCCCTTGTCGAACGGGTGCTTCACCTTGACGACTTCGCTCACCGTGTCGGCAACTTCGATGAGCCCTTCGGGCGCATCGCGGCCTGTTACGACGATGCTCACGTGCTCGGGGCGGTTCTTGATCGTTTCGTACACGGGCTCTGGGTCGATCCATCCCCAGTTGATGAGGTAGGTCAGCTCGTCGAGAATGAGTAGCTGATGTTCGCCAGCCTCGATAAGGGCCCGAGCGACTTCCCAACCCTGTTGGGCAATTGCCTTGTCTTGCTCGAGGTCTTCAGAGTTCCAGGTGAAGCCTTGGCCCTCGTTGTGCCAGTCAACCCCGAGCTGACGACCAATCTTCTCTTCGCCCACGTTCCAGTCGCCGGACTTCACGAACTGCACCACGCCCACGTTCCAGTCCCGAGCCACGCCGCGGATCATGATGCCAAACGCCGCGCTCGACTTTCCCTTGCCATCGCCGGTGTTCACTACGACGAGTGACTTGGCCACGGTCGACTTGTTCTCGGCTGGATTCTCGGTGAGAGGTTCGGTGCTGTTTTCGCTCATTGCTGTGGGCCCTTCTTGGTGGGTTGGAGAGTCTGGGTTGTGATCTTCGGGATGGTCGAACTCGGGCGACTTCTGGTGAAAGTGCGCAGGTAGATGGAATGACGATGGCGTGGCGATCCTCGGGGAGATTACGACGGTTCCCTGAACGTTTCGAATGAGAACCTTGGCGCGGTAGTGCTTTGAGATGTTTGCTTCGGTCAGGACCGTGGCTGCTGGTCCGTCCGCAGCAACCGAGCCGTTAGAAAGCAGGAGTATGCGGTCGGCGAAGTGGCCAGCCAGCGTGAGATCATGCATCGTCGAAATGATGGTGCGCTCGCCGTTCCCGCGAAGTTCGTCAAGAAGCGTCAGCACGTCTTGCTGATGGCCGAGATCGAGCGCCGAGGTTGGCTCGTCGAGCAGCATGACGGGCGCTTGTTGCACCAACGCTCGACCGATAGCAACTCGCTGGAGCTCGCCGCCCGACAGCGTGTCAACCCGACGTCCGGCAAAGGTGGTGAGGTCGAGCATGTCCAACGTTTGATGGCCGAGTTCAACGTCGCTCGACTTGGGCGACGACAGCGGGTGAAGATGTGGGGTTCGGCCGAGCAACACAAAGTCGAGGACGCTCATCCCGACAGGAACCGTGGGGCTCTGCGGAACCCACGACACGAGCTTCGCCCGCTCTCGCGGTGGCAGCGCCGCAACGTCTGCACCGTTGATCGTCACCGACCCCACGTGGGGCAGCACTCCGGCGAGAACTCGGAGCAAGGTTGACTTACCTGCTCCGTTTGGTCCGATCACCGACACCCACTCGCCCGGTGCGGCGGTCAGTGACACGTTCGACAGTAACGCTGCGTCTTTGATGGTGACGCCAAGGTTTGAGGCAGCGACACTCATCGGTTGGCCGTCCGCAGGATGACGACGAAAAACGGGGCGCCAAAGAATGCCGTGACGACGCCGATCGGCAGCTCCGATGGGGTGAGGAGGGTTCGTGCGGCAAGGTCGCACAGCACCAAGAAGCCCGCACCGAAGAAGATCGACAGGGGAACGATGACCCGGTAGTTCGACCCGAAGAGAAGACGGACGGTGTGCGGGATGATCAGCCCAACGAAGGAGATGAGACCGCTCACTGCTACTGCCGCTGCGGTGAGCAGCGATGCCAATACGGCAAGTGCTACCCGAACACGTCCGACCGGCATACCGAGCATCGTTGCTTCCTCATCGCCGACCGCGAGGACGTCCAACATGCGGCACGATGCGACAAGCAGGACCAGGCAGATCACGGAGAACGGCAGGAGCTGGCTTACCTCGCTCCATCCCGACGTCGCGAGTCCTCCGAGAAACCAGGTGTACACCTGGCGAATGTCCTCGGTGAAGGCCTGCTGCAAGAACGTTTGGATCGCCGTAAAGAAGCTGGCCACCGCCACGCCGGCCAAGATCAATGACGTCGCGGCGCGGGTGCGATCGCCCAGTACTCCCATGGCCCAGGTCATGGCGACCGCCAGCAGCGCGCCGACAAAGGCAAAGATCTGGACCATGTCGAGCAGGCCCTTGCCATCGCCCAGGTCGTAGACGAACGCGATGGTGGCTCCCAGCCCGCCGCCCGACGCGACACCGAGGAGGTACGGGTCGGCGAGTGGGTTCCGAAACACGCCCTGAAACACTGCCCCTGACGTTGCCAGTGACGCGCCGACCAACAACCCGAGCACGACCCGTGGGAGCCGGAGTGTTCGTACGATGGTGACTTCGCGTTCGTTGAGCCCCGAATCGAAGTCCCCTGGTAGGGCGGCGTCGAGGGTCTCGGCGAGCACGCCTAGCGGGTCGATCGAAGTTGGCCCTACTGCGACCGCCAGAACCACCGCCAAAAGCACAAACGCCGCCGCGCCGACCAGCCAGGAGATCCTGACGGCGGCGGGGCGGACGTTCATGTCTGCGCTATCGATTCAACGGTTCTGGAAGCTCTAGCTGGCCGGAACCGCTTCGATTTCGGCGATTGCGGCGCCTGCAACCTCGATGAACTCGACAAGGCGTGGCCCCCAACGGCTAGCGATGTCATCATCGAGCTCGACGATGTTTCCGTTCTGCACCGCGCTGAGCTGATCCCAACCTGGGCGAGCAGCAACGGTTTCAGCGGTCTGCTCGCAGCACTTGGTGTCGGCGAGGAAGATGATGTCGGGATCGGCAGTGACGAGGAATTCCTCGTTGAGCTGCGGGAAGCCGAACGCTTCACCGTCTGGGTCAGCTGGGTCAGCAGCATTTTCGAGTCCAAGCAGGCTGTACACCTGGCCAATGAAGGTGGACGACGTGACCGAGAACAGCGTGTTGTCGAGCTCGTGGTAGTAGGTCAAGGGAGCCTCGCGCTCGGGGAGCTCGGCCAGAACCGAAGCGATGTCGGTTTGCATCTTGCTCACAACTTCGGCGGCTTCGGCGATGTGTCCGGTAGCTGCTCCGACCTGTTCGATCTGGGAATACACATCGTCGAACGTTGCTGCGGCGCCGAGCACCATGTTGTCGATGCCGAGCGCATCAAGACCTTCGATCGGTGCCGATGAGACAACGAGGGTTGGCTCGAAACCGGCAATGGCTTCGATGTTTGGCTCAAAGCCGGAGAGATCGGTGATCGGGGCCTCCGCTGGGAAGTTCGAGAACGAATCCACGGCTACGACACTGTCACCTGCGCCAACGGCGAAGAGCATCTCGGTTGCAGTAGGGGAGAGCGACACGATGGCCAAGTCGCCATCAACCATCGCGTCTTCTTCTTCCATGGCTTCTTCTTCCATGGTGTCGTCTTCCATCGCGTCTTCTTCTTCCATGGCGTCGTCTTCCATGGCGTCGTCTTCCATGGCGTCGTCTTCCATGGCGTCGTCACCGCCATCTTCCATGGCGTCGTCGACAGCGGCTGCCGCAGTGTCAGTCGTTGCTGAGGTGTCGTCGCCGCATGCAGCAGCGAACAAAGCGAGCGCTGCAAGTAGTGCAACGAGCTTGCGAATAGTCATTGGATTCTCCTGGCTGATCGCGCACAGAAGTTCCGTGACGACCAGTTCCTTCCTCGAGGGCTTGGTGTTGTTTGGACGATCTGAACTCGACCGGACTCGTTTCGTAGGGAAACATCACCGTTGCGGGACAGTGCCGGAATCACACCGGACTTCGGTTCAGGACCAACGAGCAGTGTAGCGATGTCGCATCTTTTGCGTCGATCTGCCGAAAAGGAGGAGATGGTGCAACACGAGTCGGTGGCGTCGATACCGAACACCATTCGCTTCCTTAGCGAGCTTCTTCCGCCCGAGCCGGTAATCCTCGGGTCGATCGTCGATGCCCGTGCCGATCTGTCATGGATGGGCGCCGAGGGGCTTCGGTTGATCAGCGCGGATCTGCACCCAGGAGCAACCACCGTTCGCGGTCTGAAATTGAGCGCCGATGCTGACCTCGAGGCGTTGGCGCTCGCCGACAGCCTCAAACCTGGCGACAGCAACATTCACATTGGTCACCTGTTTGTCGTCGGGTCGGTCCAGCACGACGACGATGCCCCTCCGACGCCGGTGTGCTTTCCGCTGCTGCGCCGTCGTATCAACCTGGTGTACTCGGCAGGTGCTCGCGGCAAGGACCTGCTCGCCACACCAGCCGGTGATCTCGAAGTCAGCTCACATATCCGCAAGGTCGGCGACCGGCACGCATTGCTCGCCTCGGCTCCGCTTGTCGCCCCCACGTTGTACGTAGATCCCGGTTCGGAATTGCACACGCGCACGATGGAATGGATCGCGTCAGCGCTTGACCTGCTCGGCCTCAAGACCGACCGAATCCTCGACGCGCACATCAACCCGTTCGATGTGATTACCGAAGCCGGGCTGTCGGTCATTCCGGGGTATGGGATCTACCTCGACGAAGACGACGGGCCGGCAACATCGGTCGAAGGCATCCGAGCGTGGGCCGATATGGCCAGCACCAGCGGGACGGCCCTCGCCACGCTCATCCGGCCAGACCTCAGCCCGAACCTCTCCACCAACGCCCCTGGCGACGGGCCGCTACCCATGACCGTTCTCGGCCTCGACGCCGAGCAGGAACACATCGTCAAAACTGCCCGGTACAGCCGGATGATCACCGTGACCGGAGCTCCGGGCACCGGCAAGAGTCGAACGGTCGCCGCCCTTGCCCTCGACGCCGTGCGCATCGACCGAACCGTATTGCTGGCAACAAAGACGCATCGTGCACTCGACGTGTTGCGCGAGTTCTTCGAGAATATGCCCGGTCCAGATCCTGTGGTGTTTGGTGTTGGCCAGTCAGCAAACGCAATGGCAGAACGTCTCGAGCGTTGCCTGGTCGACCATGCTGCGGTGAAGCAAGACCCCTTCGAAGTTGACGTGCCGGGGGACGCCGCGGTCCGGTTCGCAATGCAGGAACTCAACGATGCGCACGCCAAAGCCCTGCGGCAGTTCGATGCTTGGTTCCCCGACCCGCGTGGCGACACGCTCGACGAGATCGCCCGCCGCGCTCCGGGCTTAGTGAGCGACGAAAACCGCCTACAGGCCCTCGATCTGCGGAACGAGCTTGAGGCCTGGAACCCGCTTCGACGCCGCCAAGCAATCGCTGCGTTCATAGCAGTATGTCGACCGGTCGATGGGAAACTCGAAACGGCGATGACCGCACTCGAGATGGCCAACCTGCGACAACTCAGCGGTGTGGTCGACGAGCGGATGCCTCCGGGCGAGCTTCTCGAATCGGTGGTCGAACTTCTTCGAAACGCCCGTCAGGTAATTGGTGAGTCAGCCATCAGTACGGTCACCAACCGCGTCCGCGCAACCGACCGCGAACAAATGCATCTGCTCACGCAGGCACTGCGAAGTTCGGCGGCCACTCGCCGGGAGATCCTTGGTCGAGTTGACGCCTCGCAGGTGCTGAACGCCGAACCGATCTGGCTTGGCACGCTCGACGAGATCGACGAGTTCCTGCCGCCGGTTCCCGGCCTTTTCGACTTGGTCATCCTCGACGAGGCGTCGCAAATCGAACTCCCTGGCGCAACCCCGGCGTTGGGTCGAGCGAAATCGGCCGTTGTGGTGGGCGACCCGAAGCAGACCCGCTACAACTCCCATGCAACGGGCGCAGACATCGACGCCATCGCTGACCGATTCCATTTGGACGGCCCGACACGAGCGAGGTTCGATGTTCGGGTCAACAGCGTCTTTGACGCCGCAGCTGCGATCGCTCCACCGATCACGCTTCGCACGCACTATCGAAGCCGTCTCCACATCATTGACTTCCCGGCGCGCCGCTTCTACGGCGGTCAGGTCGACGTAGCTACCCGGCACCCGAGGAACGAAGGCATCGATGCCATCACCGAGCTGACCATTCGTGGCGGTGAGCAAGACAAACGAGGTGTCAACCGTGGCGAACTGCAAGCGGTGGTCGCCGCGGTAAATCGTCGCATCGAGTTGGCCAAGTCGGGCATCGAACTCGGCACGCTTGGTGTCATCACCCCGTTCCCCGCTCACGCCGAAGCGATTACCGAACAACTCACGGCAAACCACTCGTCAGAAGAATTGATGTCGCTCGGTCTCCAGATCGGGACGGTCGACGCGTTCCAGGGCGGAGAGCGCGACACGATGATCGTGTCGCTGGCGGTGTCGCCGAACTCGAGCCGAGCCGCCCTCATGTTTGTGAACGACCCAAACGTCTTCAATGTCATGATCACCCGAGCTCGTTCGGAGAACATCGTGCTCACCTCGTTCGAGACACCACCGGAGGGCCTTATGGGGGACTACCTCCGGGCGGCTGCAATGCCGCCGGATCCTCCTGCTGATCAACCGATCGACGATGCGTGGGTGCAGTTGCTGGCCGACGACCTTCGGGTTGGTGGAGCAACAGTGCGCACGGGATACCGGGTTGGCCGTCACGTGTTGGACCTGGTTGTCGGCGATGGGGCCGCAGCGATCGGTATCGACGCCCGGATTGACCCAACAGGCACACCAAAGCAGCTCATTCGACGGCTCGAACTTTACGAGCTCGGTTGGACTGTCCTCGACGTTCCCGAGAGCCAATGGGGCTTGCGTAGGGCGTACGCGATCGCAGAAATTCTGGCCCGGGTCAGCTTGTAGTTCTCATTCGCCGAGTGAGAAGCGTCACCAGATACGACATTTTCTTGGTGGTCGTGGAACACTCCAACCATGCAGCGAGCATTTCTGTGGATCTTGGGCGCCTTCCTCTTGACGGCGTGCGATAGCTACATCGAAGAGGCTCGGGTGCAGCCCGATGGTTCGATCGAGTTCGCCTCGCAGGCCACGGTGGTGTGCAACGACGAATTGCAGGTCGCGATCTGGGGCGAGAACCCATGCGAAAACATCGATACGGCGACTCGAACCGGCGATTTTGGTGAGCTGCCGCTCGACCTCGACTTCGACCCAAACCGCGTGTCGGTTGTTGGAACCGGCGAGCAGGATCGTCGCGAGCTAACCGCTCGCTGGTCTGGGCAGCCAGAAGAACTGAACACCTTGCTGGTGAACGGCGCCGAGGTCCGGGTGCTCGACGAGCTGCGCACCGAGGCGGTGTTCCAAACCGCCGACACCGCCTTCACGCGCCTCGGCGAGTCGTCAGACCCCGAAGTGCAAGATGCGTTGGGCCGCAGCCGTTGGGATCCAGCGCAGTTTCGGGTTCGTGTTCCGGCGCTGGTGGAGGACCACAACGCTGATCGAATTCAGGGCCGAATTGTTGTATGGAACCTCGACGAGGATCTGCCCGACGAACTTCGAGTTGTGTGGACCACCGAACGTCCCGAACGCCACTGGTGGTGGTGGGTCCTGAGCTCGGCGGTACTTGGAGGAATCCTCGTTCTGATGGTGCTACTCGAAGGACCAGCCAAGAGAAATCGACCCAGTAGCGATTCGTGAAATCAGCCTGCCGGGGCGGTTGCGGTTTCGGGGTCGGGTAAGCCGACCGGGCCCGCTGGTGTAGCAATCGCGGAGTCGGCGTCTTCCATGCCGTCGATGCCGGGAGGGACCGGGCCGTTGACGTACTCGATTGTGCTTCGAGGTTCGCCTGTCCACGCAAACAGCGGAGGTCGGGTGTTGGCGTCACCACATGCCGCAGCTTCGGTTGCACCATCGGGCCCGACGGTGGCCGCTCCGTTGTTGAGGATGCAGGTGCTGGGGTCGATGATCTCGTCTTCGAATGCCAAGACGATGTCGGACTCGGGGTGTCCGGTGATTGCGTTTCGCTCGACCCGCGGCGCAATGGGGTCGCCGGTGCTGCCCGCATTGTTCGGCGCAAGAAGGACGCCGGCGCGGGTGTTGCCCGAGACCTGATTCGCGATGATGTTGGCGCTGACGGTGCCGCCGACTTGGATGCCGACGCCAAAGCCTCGGTCGATCGAGGGGTCGTTGCTTGGAGTCGATGTGAAGCCGTTGTTAAGCACAACGTTGCCCGCAACGACTGCGCCTGTCGTTGGCTGTAAGGGGCCGTCCTCGACAAGTATCCCGACGCGGTTGTTGCGACTGGTGGAGGAGAACACCGATACACCCTCCTGGGCACCAACAACGCGGAACCCAGAGGCCGAGTATTCGGCGAGTGTGGCGGTGACGAGCGTCGAGCAGTTCGTGCACCCGCTCACAAGTACGCCCGACCCACCATGGCCTGAATGCCATCCCTGGCGGATCTCGGCGTTGGTGACGTTGCGCAAGGCAATGCCGTTGTCGCCGGTGTTAGAGGTGGTGACGTGAAGGGCACGGAATCGATTGAGGGGAACGGGTTGTTCGGTCCCCACCGAAATGCCGTCACCCAGGTAGTTGCGAACGGTGACGTTCTCGACCGCAACGCCATCAGCGCGGACGCTGACACCGTTGTTGAGCCCGTGGATCCCGTCGATGAACACGGTATTCCGATCGCGGCCTCGAATCACGACATCGGGCGTGGCTACGACGACCTCTTCGGTGTAGACCCCTGGGTCGATCAAGATGAGGTCGCCCGGCTGGGCCATATCGACCGCACCTTGAATCGAGAACGAGTCGAGGGGTACCCGGATGGCGTCCACCTCGGGTAGGGGGAGTGTGGTTCGCGGTGGCTCGACGGTTTGTCCGTCGGGCGTTGTGCCGTTGAAGATCGGTGAGCCAATCTGGTCGCCCTCTCGTGCCGCGCACGCTGAGATCGACAGGGCGGCCAGCAGAAACCAGATGAGAGTGCGGGGGTGCAGCCCACGAGTGGCTGCGATCGGCTGGCGGATCACAGACGTAGGTTAGTGAGCAACGGGGACAGGTTGGTCGTTTCGCGCAGAAGCCGCGGTCAGTGCGTCAGCGGCGCGACAGATAACGGCTGGGAATTGTGGGTCGTTCACGATCGGCAGATCATGACCAGCGCTCACCGCTTCCACGTGAACAGCCTTTACCCTCGTCGCGAGGTCAACTTGACGGCGCGGACGCACAACCGTGTCCTCAGCGGTGATGACCACCGCTGTTGGGGGTCGCAACCCGCGAACCCAACCCGACGAATCGAAGCGGCCAAGTTCGGCACCCGCCTCGAGCAGGCTCACCGGATCGGCGTTACGAACCGTGTCGAGGACCCACCCTGGATACTTCCGGCAGCCGGTGGCTGAAAGGTGATGAAAGACGCGGCCGGTTGCTCTCTTTGGGAGGCGCCGCAACGCTCGGGCTCCCAAATCGATGGTGGAGAACATCAGCCGCTCTCGTCGGGCTTCGGAAAACACGCCGGCGGTGGCAACAAGAATGAGTCCGCTGCATCGCTCGGGGTAGTTCCGGGCAACGAGTTGGGCGATGGCACCACCCATCGAATACCCGACGATCGTCGCAGTTGGGATGCTGAGGGTGTCGAGCACCTCGACGACATCTTCAGCCGCAGCCTCGAAAGTGAATCGATGGTGGCTTCGTCGGCCGTGGCCGTGGCCGTGATGGTCAAACGTGATGACCCGGCGAGAACGAGCGAGCTCTGGAATGGCGTAGCCAAAGTTCGTTGGGGCGTCGATGTTCCACCCGTGCAGAAGCACGATGGGTGGGAGCGAGGGGTTGACCTCGCCAGTGTCCCAAAGCGGTGTTGAGCCGCGCGTAAGCGTTACCTTGCGTGCTTCACCGAGCACGTCGTGGGGTAACACCTGCGGGTTCACCCTACGCTGACCACCTCTACCGACAGCTTGCCGCCTGCCGGTGTTTCGAACGAGACGGAGTCACCAGCCTTGGCGCCCAAGAGTGCAACGCCAAGCGGCGAGCCAGGCGACAGGTTCTCCATGCCCTCCTGGCGCTCTTCGATCGACCCGTAGAGGTACTTCTCGGTGTCGTCGTCGCCTTCGTAGCGAAGCTCGACGACGGTGCCTGTCTGTACGGTGCCATCGTTGGTCATTTCGACGATCGTGGCTTCTTCAAGCGTCTTTGCGAGGAACATGATGCGCCCCTCCATCTTTCCCTGCTCTTCCTTGGCGGCGTGATAGTCGCCGTTCTCGGATAGGTCGCCAAGCTCGCGGGCTGTTTCGATCTTGCGGGCGATATCGATGCGACCTCGGGTGGTGAGATCGACATGCTCGGCTTGCAGGCGATCGAAGGTCTCTTGGGAAAGTTCTTTGCTTGCCATACTGCCAGGATAGCTACTACACCTGACCGAGTGCCGACAGGACGTCTTCGAGGAGTTCTTCGGCGTCTTCGAGGCCGATTGACAACCGCACCATCGATTCGCCAATGCCCACTGCGGCCCGGCCGTCGACACCGAGCCGGCGGTGCGTCGTGGTGGCTGGGTGGGTGGCGAGGCTCTTGGAATCGCCCAGGTTGTTCGAGATGTCGAACAGTGACAGCGCATCAAGGAATCGGAACGTTGCGTCCTTGTCGCCATCGATTTCCACTGCGAGCACGGTGCCACCCTTGCTCATCTGTGCCATTGCGAGCTCGTGCTGGGGGTGCGATGGGTGGCCGGGGTAGCGAAGCGATGACAGCTTGGTGTGTCCGTCGAGCTTCGAGGCCAGGAGGTTGGCGGTCGCACACGATGCGTCCACCCGAAGCCGGAGCGTCTCCATGCCCTTGAGCAATGTCCATGCGTTGAACGGGCTCATCGATGGCCCAGTGTGACGTAGGAACGGCATCAAATGGTCGTCGACGTACTTTTGGCTGCTGAGTACGGCTCCACCCAGGACCCGCCCTTGGCCGTCGATGTGTTTGGTGGCCGAGTAGACGACCACGTCGGCGCCAAGTTCAAGTGGTCGTTGGAGCACGGGCGTGGCAAAGACGTTGTCGATGATGACGAGCGCTTCGGCTTCGTGGGCGAGTTCGGCAACGGCGGCAACATCGACGATTTGAAGGCCGGGGTTCGATGGTGACTCGAGGAACACCGCCGACGTTGGCTTCTTCAGTGCGTCAGACCATTGGTCGAGGTCGGTGCCATCGACGAGCTGGGACTCGATGCCGAGCCGGGGGAGGATCTCGGTGAGCACGACGCTGCACGAGCCGAACAGCGCCCGGGACGCAACCACCCGGTCGCCGCACTTGAGGTATGAGGCGAGGGATGCGAACACCGCTGCCATCCCGCTTGCGGTGGCCATGCACGCTTCGGCGCCCTCGAGCAGGCGGAGGCGTTCTTCGAACATCGCCACCGTTGGGTTGCCGTAACGCGAGTAGATGAAGCGCTTGGTGTCACCAGCGAAGGCGGCCTCAGCTTCAGCGGCTGATCCGTACACGTATCCCGACGTCGGAAAGATGGCCTCTGCCGTCTCGTCGAACGGGGTTCGGGTCAACCCTCCACGTATGAGCAGGGTGGCCTCGCTCGGCTGGTCGCCGTTCGCGTTCGTCATGATCAGGAGTCTATGGAAAGTCCCCGATACCGTGTACTCCGTGAGCGATTCACCAAGCGATGAACCTGTAGATGGCCGAACAAATGACGAGGGCGATTCGCGCCTGCGATACCGGTTGCTGACCGGCCCCGACACGTCGGCCTTTTGCGAGCGGGTATCGGCTCTACTCGACGACGGCTACGTGCTGTACGGCTCGCCGCAGCTGACCTTCGATGGCACGACCACCTATGTTGCTCAAGCCCTCATTCTCGAGTCGTAGGTCGCTATGCAATCTGCTGGACAGGGCTATTTCATTTCTCCCGACGACGGCCCTGGGCCGGGTGTCTTGTTGCTGCATTCGTTTTGGGGGTTGAACCGTCAGGCGAAGGACACGGCCAACGCGTTGGCCGACCTCGGGTTCACCGTCCTCGCCCCTGACCTTGCCGATGGCGAGGTGTACGACGACGAGGACGATGCCATGGCCGCACTTGGAGACGCCGACATGAACGTGAGCGCGTCACTTATTCAGTCGAGCCTGGGTGTGTTGCGCAAAGCCCAGCTCAACCCCGAAGCGCCAATCGGGGTTGTTGGGTATGGCCCGGGAGCATCGTGGGCGCTGTGGTTGTCGGCCCGTCTCACCGATGAGATCGGCGCGGTCGTCACGTACTACGGCGCGCAGTCGATTCCGATGGACGGGTCGAACGCGGCATACCTGAGCCACTGGTCAGAGGTTGACTCGATGGTCACCGACCTCGAGGTGGCCGATCTTGGGCTGAGCTTGCAGATGGCCGGCGTCAACTTCCGGTTCGAACATCACGAGGGAACCGCCGACGGGTTCGCCGAGGCCGGACGCCCCAGCCACGACGCCGAAGCCGAAGTTGTGGCGTGGCGGCAAACCTCCGAGTTTCTTGCGAGCACGCTGCGCGAACTTCAACCCACCGAGTAGGTAGTGATGGAGCTGCTCGATCTTGGAGTCGGCGAGCTCGTCTACGCAGCATTCGTGATGTTCGCCGCGTCGGTGGTGCGTGGCTATTCGGGATTCGGGTTCTCCGCGGTACTCGTTGCGGGCCTCGCGTTTGTCATCGACCCGGTTGAGGCGGTGTCGCTGGCCATTGGCATGGAAGTGCTGGCCAGCGTGGTGCAGGGGTCGAGCGTGTGGACCGATATCGACTGGCAGAAGCTGTGGGTGTTGCTGGTCGCCGCGGTCATCGGAAATCCGGTGGGGGTGTTGCTGCTAACCACGGTCGACGCCGACCCGCTTCGAGTAGCGACGTTCGTCATCTTGAGCATCCTGTCGGTGGCATTGCTTATCGGCGGCACGACAGACGCGGTCACCGCAACGCCGATGCTGTTCTTCGGAGTTGGAGTCGTAGCCGGGGTGGTCAATGGCGCCACTGCGATGTCGGGGTTGGTGCTTGTGCTGATGATGACCGCGTTGTCGATCGCCCCAGCCGAAATGCGCGGCACGCTCGTGGCCTACTTCTTTGCCAGCGACATCGTGGTGATGGGGCTGCTGTTATGGCGAGGCGAGCTCGACGACGTGTACGCCTGGCGGACCTTGCTGTCGATCCCGGTGATGGTGCTTGGCGTGATGATTGGTTCACGGGCGTTTCGAGGTGCGTCGGTCGAGTCGTTCCGGCGCACAACTCTCATGTTGTTGCTCGCCATATCGGTGGTGGGCCTTGTGCGGCTGCTGCTGAGCTAGCCCCAGTTCTGGGCACCCGTCATTGGTCACCCGCCGTCGACGACGTCTATGGTCGCACTATGACGGGTGGGCTCAAGGTTGTCGGTCTGAAGCGGAGCGTTGGCGATCTGCGCGCGGTCGATGGGGTAGACCTCCACGTTCCGCCCGGTGAGCTCATTGGCTTTCTTGGCTCGAACGGGGCGGGGAAGACCACCACGATGCGGATGATCCTCGGGATCATTTCTGCCGATGCCGGAACGATCACGTGGAACGGCAAGCCCATCGATGCCGATGTCCGCAACGACATTGGCTACATGCCTCAAGAACGTGGCCTCTACGCCCGGATGAAGGTCCACGAGCAGGTGCAGTACTTCGGAACCCTCGCCGGTCTGGAAAAGGGTGAGGCGGGGGAGGCGGCTGACTACTGGGTCGAACGCCTGGGCCTCGAAGAGCGCCGCGACGACTTGGTGCAAGAGCTCTCCGGTGGCAACCAGCAACGAGTGCAGCTTGCGGTCTCGCTCGTGCACAATCCCGAACTGTTGGTGCTCGACGAGCCGTTTGCTGGTCTCGACCCGATCGCCGCCGACACCATGCGCGAGATCGTGCGGGAGCGTGCTGCCGAGGGAGCCGGTGTGCTGTTGTCGTCGCACCAACTGAACGTGGTCGAAGGCATGTGCGACCGGGTCATCATCGTTTCGCATGGTCGAGAAGTGGCCGCTGGACGGCCCATCGACCTTCGTGCTGCGGCACCCACTCGCCATATGAATGTGCGGTGGGCCGAGCCGGTCGGCCACTGGCAACCGTTGGCTGGCAAGCTGCTCGAATTCGACGGCACGTCCGCATCGGTCGAGTTGCCGGCGCTGTCGGACATGAGCGAACAGATTGCGCACGCGGTTGCTGCAGGAGAAGTGGCGACGCTTACGGTCGAGCCTCCATCGCTGGCTGAGGTGTTTGCCGACACGGTGACCGCTGAGCACGACATAGGACACGCCGAAGTGGACGATTCAGAACAGGGAGGTGAAGAAGAATGATCTGGACAATCGCCAAACGCGAGATCGTGTCTCGGGCACGCACAAAGCCCTTTCAGATTCTGACCTTCTTATTGTTCGCCGGTGTGGTCGCTGCTTCGGTTGCCATTTCTCTGCTCACCGGTGGTGACTCCGACGAACCAACTGAGGTGGCGATCGGGTTGAAGCCGGCTGGGGCGGAGTTCGCCGATGTGTTGACCGCCCCGAACGACGAGTTCGATGTCACCATCGCGATGGTTGACGACGACGGTCGGTCCGAGTTGCTTGGCGGCAACGTCGATGTGTTGTTCGACGGCGAGACCCTCATCTGGGAAGGCTTTCCGCAATCCGACCTCGATGTGTTCATCCGCAACTCGGTCCAGCAGGCCAAGTTCATCGAACGTGCGGGCGACCTTGGCCTAGGCCCTGGTGAGCTCGGGACGCTGTTCGCTGACGTACCGATCGAAGAAGAGCGGCTCGACGGCAGCGAGGACCAGCAAGGCATCCGAATCGCAGCCGCCATGGTCTCGACCGTGGCCACCTTCATCATGTTGCAGGTATGGGGTGCGTTCTTGATGATGGGCGTGGTCGAGGAGAAGTCGTCGCGGGTTGTCGAGGTGCTGTTGTCGCACATCTCGGCCCGAACTCTGCTGACCGGCAAGGTGTTGGGGCTCGGCTTGTTGGCCCTTAGTCAGCTGCTCATTCTTGTTGCCGGTCTTGCGATCGGTCTGTCGCTCGTGCGCGACATCGCGATCCCCGATGGGGTGTGGGGCTCGGTTCCGCTGCTCCTCATCACGTTCATCTTGGGCTACGGCTTCTACGCGGCGTTGTTCGCAGCAGTCGGTTCGACCGTGTCACGTCAAGAGGACGCCCAGACAGCGCAGCTGCCGGCGATCCTGCCGTTGCTTCTTGGCTACGGCATCGCAGCGGCCTCGGTTGGTGGCAGCGACACGCTCGTGGTGAAGATCGCCTCATTCGTGCCGTTCACCTCGCCGGTGGTCCTGCCGTTCCGAGCCGCCATGTTCAACCCACCGCTCTGGCAGATCATCCTCTCGTTGGCGATCCTGGCCGGGTCGGTCCCGATCATGCTCAAGCTCGCCGGAGCCATCTACCGCACCTCCTTGCTGAAGGTCGGCACCCGAATCCCACTGCTGGAAGCCTTCCGCAATAGAGCCGAAACGTAGGGATAGCGACACGCCGTAGCGTGGCGCCCGACCCAGAGGAGTCTTAGCGGTTATGACGGTGTCGAAAGAGGATTGGAGCGCCGACATCCCGTTCGAGTGCGCGCAACCTCGGCGGGTGTCTCGTCCTATGAGAAGAGAAGGAACAATCCATTTCTTCGACTCCTACGCCGAACTTGTGACCGAACGCGGAGAACGCCGTACGGCCCTACTTGTCCTACCGAAGGTCCACGACCTGGCCTGGAGCGAAACGACGCGTCGCCTTCGAGTTGATGGGGCACTCTTCGCGAGCGGTGACCGCGTTGTCATTACGCCTCGGCGAGCTCCGGCTGGACGGTTCTATGGACACATTGATGATCAGCGGTCCGTAGTCATTGCAAATGGCCTTTGGCCCTTGAGGGACTAGCACCGTCGGGCTCATAACCCGATCGTCGCAGGCTAAGTCCTGCCCCCCACTAGCGCAAAGGCCGGAATCGTAACGGTTCCGGCCTTTCTCGTCCTAACGGAGAGCCTGCAGACTTTCGCAGGTTGTTGATGCGCCGCGTCGCTGACTGCCGACGAGTCGGACATCGTTCGCCCATCTTGAGTGTCACACCTCATGGGTACAGTTGTTCGTATGGAGTTGGTGGAGGGTTTCGTGGTTGGGACGGCGTATGAGCCGGTCGTGTCTCGCCCAATCTTTGATGGGTTGGCCCTCACGCAGGCGGGTGTGGCCAAGTTGTTGCACAACGATCTCGAACCCGGCGATATCCATGAGGCGTTGGTGTTGATCGACGAGTTCGAGCGTTTGGGTCGCCAACTCGACGCAGCCAAACTGCGCCTGCACGAGTCGGTCGATCGCACAGGCGTGTACGCGGTGGACGGCCATCGCGGCGCGAAACCGATGATCGCGAACGCCGGCAAACTGTCAGGGCCCGAAGCTGCCGCCCGTCAAAAGACGATGAAGGTCCTCCAAGCGTTGCCGTTGGTCGCTGCCGCTTTCCGCGCTGGTGATATCGCGACGTGCATGGTCAACAAGCTGGGCCGGGTGTATTC
>CALHTB010000042.1 GCA_938038785.1 uncultured Acidimicrobiales bacterium | reverse complement strand
ACCTCGATGAGGGCGATGATCAGGCTGGGCTCAGAGAGAAATTCCACCGATCGAGTCTGCCAGTTGAAGCGCTAGCTCCCTCTACTGAGCGTCACCATTTCGCAATTGCATCAGCTGCTCGGGGGTGAGCAGCACTTCGCGGGCTTTCGAGCCTTCGCTCGGGCCCACAATGCCCTTCTGTTCGAGCTCGTCCATGATGCGGCCAGCACGGGAGAAACCAACACGAAGCTTGCGCTGCAACATCGACGTCGACCCAAGCCCTGAAGACACGACGAGCTCCATGGCTTGCCACAGCAAGTCGTCGGTGTCGTCGTCGGCTGGGCGATCCGCGGTGATCATGTCGGAGCCGGCAGCTGCTGGAGGCGGGGCCATTCCCGGCATCCCGGTGAGGTCGGGGGTTGGCGATACCGGAGGAAGCGAGGAGCCCTCGGGAGCGGCAGGGACGTCCATAGGAGCTGCACCGAGATCAGCGCCGCCGAGCACCTCAGATTCGGCGGTGGATACCTCGTCGTAGCTCTGTTGACGCCAATGATCGACGATTTTCTTGACCTCAGACTCTTCGACCCATGCACCCTGCAATCGAAGCGGTGTCGAGCTGGTTGGGTCCTGGAACAACATGTCGCCCTTGCCGACGAGGCGTTCGGCGCCGGGCGCTCCGAGAATCACTCGACTGTCTTGCATGCTCGATACCGCATATGCGATGCGAGCGGGCACGTTGGCCTTGATGAGGCCGGTGATGACATCGACGGACGGGCGCTGGGTAGCAATCACCATGTGAATACCAACGGCGCGGGCCTTCTGGCCGATGCGCACGATGGAGTCTTCAACGTCACGAGCTGCAACCATCATGAGGTCGGCGAGCTCGTCGACGACAACGAGAATGTACGGCAAGCGCTTGAACTGGCGAGGTTCGCCGTCGGGGCCAACCTGGCCCTTCTTGGCCTTGACCTTGCCCGCATCAAATGCCGCGTTGTAACCGCCGATGTCACGGAAGCGGCACTCTTCGAGAAGTTCGTAGCGGCGTTCCATTTCGCGCACGGCCCACGCGAGGGCGTTGGCTGCCTTCTTCGGGTCGGTCACCGGTTGGGTCAGCAGGTGCGGGATGCGTTCGTACTGGGTCATCTCGACCCGCTTCGGGTCAATCAGGATCATCCGAATGTCGTCGGGGGTGTTGCGCATCAGCAACGACGTGATGATCGAGTTAATGCCCGAGGACTTACCCGCACCGGTGGCGCCAGCCACAAGCGTGTGCGGCATCTTGGAGAGGTCGGCGAGGAGCGACTTGCCGTTGATGTCGCGGCCGATGGCCACAGACATTGGCCCGTTGGCCGCCGCGGCTTCGGCCGAACCGAGGATGTCGCCAACTGCGATGATCTGGCGATCGTCGTTTGGCACTTCGACGCCGATGGCTTGCTTGCCAGGGATGGGGGCGATGATACGAACATCGGGAGATGCCATTGCGTAGGCAATGTCGTCGCTCAGGTTCTTGACCTTGGACACCTTGACGCCGAGACCCAGCTCGAGTTCGAAACGGGTGACGGTCGGGCCAACGACCATGTTGATCAGGCGGGTTTCAACGCCGTGCTCGGCCAGCGCTCGCTCGAGTGTGCGGCCGCGTGCGATGACCGCTTCCTGGTCGACATCTTGGGAGCTCGACCGGCTGAGCAGCGCCATCGATGGCAGCGTCCACGAACGATCGCCCTGGGTAGTGACTGCCAGCTCGGTTTCGAGCTGCTGGGGAGGTGCAACCGTGGGCACGACAACGGTAGGCGCCGGAGCTTCGACCGCGTCGCCGTCTTGGTCGAAGATCGCCTTCTTGGTGTCGGCCTTAGCCTCCGCTGCCGAAGTGGTGTCCTCTTCGGAGGCCTCGGGTTCTTCATGGGGAACCGGAATCTCGATCGTGGCGTCTCGGGCAGATCCGTCAGCTTCGATGAAGGCATCGTCGTGGCGGACGCCGCCGATGTGCAGCTCGGGCTCGGGAAGTGCGGGGTCGGTGAGATCGATGTCGTCGTACTCTTCACGATCGCGGTCGATCACAAACAGTGAGCGGGTGCCGTTGGCTGCAGCTCCAGCGAGCGGACGGGCGCCATCGGCGAAGGCACTGAGCAGCCCCTGAAGCGAGGTGCCGGTCATGACGACGAGGCCACCGATACCCACCGCCAACAAGATGAGCAGCGCTCCCCAGAAGGACGCGATGGCGAGGAGGGGCCCACCAATGAGCAGCCCGAGGATGCCACCAGCGCCAGAGAATGCTTCGACGGTGCTACCCCACGACGGGCTATCGCCGGCGAGGTGCACCAGGCCAGTCATCGAAAACACGGCAGCGATGCCGCCGACGATGAAGTGCGGCGGAAGCGCGTGTGCCTCTCCCCCGCGACGAATCACCACGAGCCCAGCGGCCATGATGACGAACGGTGCGAGGTAGCGGAACACACCCATCAGCCAGCCAAAGCCGTCGTCGAACGCCTGGCCGAGAAGGCCCGAGGTGCCGGTGTAGATGCCGAGCGCAGACAGCACACCCATGACGATGAGGAACAGGCCGAACAGGTCGGCGCCGCGGCCTTCGAGAGCGTCTCCGAACGTCTGGCCAAGCGTTGGCCGAACGTTTGCCTTTGTGGTGCTCTTGCGTGCTGTTGACTTGGTGCGCGCCGGGGCCTTACGTGTTGATTTCGCAGCGGTTTTGCGGGTCTTGCTAGCAGGTGCCCGACCACGTGATGATTTTGCTCGCTGAGAGGTGGATCGCGAGCGAGTGCGAGAAGACTTCGATGTTGTTGCCACAGTGCCTGTAACCATAGTTGAGCGTGATGACAGAGTGACGTCATTTCGCGCGCCACGCGCGAGCCCTCGCGCTCTTCGCGCTGCAACTTCTCGACACTTCCGGTCGAGATCCGCGGAAACCTACTTGGTCGCTACGCTGCAACTTCTCGACACTTCCGGTCGAGATCCGCGGAAACCTACTTGCTCGCTACGCGAGCTTCGCTCCCCTCTCGCCTGAGGCGCCTCGTTTGTGCGTATACGGACACATGTTTTGGCGGCTCTTCGCCCGAGGCGCTAGCTACTGGCTGATGGCTCGTAGGCCCGGATTACGCACCCAACAGGGCCTGTCCCCGCAGATACCAGTTAATGGGGACAGGCCCTATGGATATGACCTCGTTGATTCTTCAACAGATAGCAGTGTCTTTCGGAGAGCTGCAACAAAACGAGCCGATGGGGGGGCATTGAGTAATCAACGATTCTGCTGGGGCCTGTCCCCATAAAGGCGTGTTTACGGGGACAGGGCCCATCGACGCATGTTTTGGCTGCGTTAACGCCGCCTCCGGCGCCAGCATGCGTGGCGCCTGAACGCTCCCCGAAGGGACGAAATGCCTGCAGATCGAAGGCGACAAAATGGCGAAGCCGTCGCCTTCGAGATCAGACTGGTGGTTCGTAGGCTCGGATTACTGGCACGATGATTGGGCGGCGTCGGGTTGCTGCGGCGACGTACTTGCCAACCGAGCGGCGAGCTGCCTTCTCGCATTCCTTTAGATCGCCGCCATTGGCCAGCGCAGCCTCGATGGCGTCTTTGGCTTCAGTCCGTGCGCCCGCTTCGAGGTCGAAGCGTTCGGTATGGGATGCCCATCCACGAGACTCGATAATTGGTCCAAAGACGATGTCTCGTTCGGCCAGATCGACCTCGACGATGACCGAAACAAACCCGGCCTGGCCCATGAGGAGCCGCTCGTTCAAGATGCCATCGGTGATTGGTTCGGCGGAGCCATCCATGTAGATGTAGTCGCCCGAAACCTGGCCGTCTTTGCTGATCCCGTCGTCGGTGAGCAGCAGCTGATCGCCGTCGGTAGCGACCAGCACGTTGTTCGGCGACATGCCTCGGCGAACCGCAAGGTCAGCGTGGCCAACCAAATGCTCGTATTCGCCGTGGACTGGCACGAACAGCTCAGGGTTTGCAGTGGCGTGCAATGCCAGCAGCTCTTGTTGCTTTCCGTGACCGGTGGTGTGAACGTCGACCTGACCAGAGTGCACAATCGTGGCGCCCTGGCGAGCAAGGCCGCTACGCACCCGGCCAACCGCAGCCTCGTTACCAGGAATTGGATGCGAGCTGAAGATAACCGTGTCACGGGGGCCAATGGTGACCCACCGGCTGTCGTTAGCGGCCATAAGCGTCAGCGCCGAGCGGGGTTCGCCCTGGCTGCCGGTCGAGACAATGCACGTCTTGATCGGGTCGATGTCGTCGACGTCAGCAATGTCGGCAATGCGGTTGTCGGGGATCTTGAGCAGGCCGAGATCACGTGCGAGCGCAACATTGCGCTTCATCGACCGGCCGAGGGTGACCAACGTGCGATCCTGCTCGAGGGCGACCTCAGCAATCTGCTGCACCCGGTGGATATGGCTGGCGAACGCGCCAACGATGATGCGCTGGTTGCGATGCTCGTGGAACAACGTCCGTAGCACTCCCCCAACTTCGGACTCTGACGTCGACTGGCCAGGCGAGTTCGCGTTGGTCGAGTCGGCAAGCAGCAGGCGGATGCCCGGGTCGCTCGAAAGCGCGCCGATGCGCGGCAGGTCGGTAACCCGCCCGTCGACAGGCGTGTGGTCGAGCTTGAAGTCGCTCGAGTGCAAGATGATGCCCTGCGGGGTGGTGAACGCGGTGATCAGCCCCGACGGAGTGGAATGCGTGACCGGTAAGAACTCGCAATCGAACGGGCCGATCTTTCGCTTGTCGCCGTCGTTGAGCACGTGCAGGTTCGCTCGGCTTTGCAGGTTGCGTTCTTGCAGCTTGTGGCGGACCAGCCCCAAGGTGAAGCCCGTGCCGTAGAAGTCGAGCTCGAGGCTCGGGATGGCCTCGAGCAGGTACGTCAGGCCACCGATGTGATCTTCGTGGGCGTGGGTGACAATGCAGCCATCGATCTTGTCGGCGTTGTCCACCAGAAACGTGAAGTCGGGAATGATCGACTGCACACCCGGTTGGGTTTCGTCGGCAAACATCTGGCCGCAGTCGAGGATGACCATCCGGCCATCGGTCTCGAGCACGGCACAGTTGCGGCCAATGTCACCCAACCCGCCGAGAAAGGTGATGCGTACGTTTGATGCCATTAGAAGCCAGGGCGTCCCAGGTTCGAGAGCACTTT
>CALHTB010000041.1 GCA_938038785.1 uncultured Acidimicrobiales bacterium | reverse complement strand
GCCGTGCGCCCGACGGTCAGCTTCGGTGATAGTTCGCTGGCTCCGACGATCTCGATCGATCATCTCGACCGCATCTTGGAACAGCCAGGAGTACTTGCCGCCCAGCCCCGCGTGGTTGGCCTGGGCGTCGTCGCAATCGATGCCGACGGTGAACCCACGATCGCTAGCTCGGGACCGAACCTCGGTGTCCTGTGGGGAGACCGCAGTCCAACCACCCGCTACTTCGTCCAAGCCGGCAGAGCACCCTCAGGTGCAAACGAGTTCGCCCTCGACATCGACGCGTTCAGCGCTGGCAACTACACAGTTGGTGACGACTACACGGTGCAAACCCCCACCAGCGCCGATCGAGGACAGAAGTTCACTCTCGTTGGCACGTTTACGTTCGCCGACCCAGATCGAAACGCTCTTGTGGGGGCTCGCATCGTTGCTTTCGACGAACCAACTGCGGTCGAACTGATCAACGGAGGGTCCGGGTTTAGCGACATCATCGTCAACCTCGAAGAGGGTGCTGACCGCGCAACAGTGATGGCCGCTTTGGAATCGGTGGTGGACGAGAACATCGAAGTCCGCACCCAAGAGGACGTGCTTGAAGAAACGCAGGGCACCTTCGGACAGGTGCTCGACATCTTTCGCACCGTTCTGTTGGTGTTCGCGATCATCATCTTGTTCGTCAGTTCCTTTCTCATCTACAACGTGTTCTCGATCACGCTCGGCCAACGGATTCGCGAACTGGGCTTGTTGCGAGCAGTCGGGGCACTCGGCAGCCAGGTGACGTCGCTGATGCTCGGCGAGGCACTCATGCTCGGCATCGCGGCCACGATCGTTGGAATACCAGCGGGCATCGGCTTGGCATGGGTCCTGCGCACCGCGCTCATCGCACTTGGATTCCCCGATGACACTGGCCTGCCGCTATCGGGCTGGACCATCGTATGGGCGTGCTTCACGGGCATCGTCATCACGATGCTTGCGGCGATTTGGCCATCGATCCAGGCCCGACGAGTGTCGCCGATGTCGGCGTTGCGCGACGGCGCGAACATCAGCGATTTGACCATCGTTCGAAATCCAGCCGCAGGCGCGGTGTTGGTCGGTCTCGGGGCCATCCTGTTCCCGGTCGCATTCAGCTTGTCAGGGTGGGAGGCACGACTTTTCCTTCCACTGCTCGCCGTGCTGCTCATCTACATCGGCGCCTTGCTCAGCAACCGCGATTTCGCCCGCCTCGTCGTCTTTCCTCTTGGTGTTGGCCTGCTGCTCGTCACGCTCTTCACCAGCGCGAGCCTTGGCGAGACCTTCGGCCTGCTGGGCGCGGGCGCGGTCGTCTCGCTTCTCGGCGCCAATCTACTCAACCCGCTCTTGGTAGAGGGCGTCACCAAGACGCTCGGAAACTGGCCAACAATGATCGTCGTCGGGGCCATCGCGGTGGCCTTCGGTGCCGCTGCAGTTGGCGCGATTGTGGCGGCCATCGCCATAGGTGTCTCCGGCGTTCCCGACGCCATCATCGAAGCCGCGGGCGACGAAGTGAATGTCCTGGCCCTGATGATCCCGTTGTTTATCGGCGCCCTGATCTTGGCTGGTATGGCCTTCGCCATGCTGCGCACTGCACTCGGTGCAAGAGGACTTTCGGGGCAGCTGGCACGGGCCAACGCCATCCGAAATCCACAGCGCACCGCGACTACTGCAGCCTCACTGATGATTGGGCTGGCGCTGGTGACCGCGGTAACGGTGATCGGCGATTCGATCAAGAGCTCGATCAGCACGGCTCTGTCATCTTCGATCACCTCTGACTGGCTCATCCGAAACCCAACCGCCGGCCCCAACCCGATCCCCTTCTCGTCGACGGCAGCGCAGCGAGTTCTCGCTCTCGACGAGGTCGATTCGGTCGTGACATATCGCGTCGCGTTTCCCGCGGCGTGGGTGACCAGTGAAAGCGGTGAGCTCGAAGCTGAGGACTTTCAACAGTTCCTTCCGATCGTCCTTGAGCTCCTCAACGATGAAGAAGACGTCACTCCTCAAAGGCTGTTAGAGCTCCGCAACGAACTTGGCACCGATGTGACGGTAAACGATGCCTCGGCGGTCAGCTTTGCCGACCTCAGCGATCACGTCGATCCTGATTGGGTAGAGCGGGACGAAGAGCTCGCCAAGCTGCCGAACGCCATCTATGTCGTCGACCAGGTGGCCGAAGAGCAAGGCCTCCAGGTGGGCGACCGTTTCTCGGCGCTGTTCATCGACCTGCAGAGCGAGGACTTGGTCGTCGCAGGGATCTACGAGAACGGGTTTGTGCTTGGCAACCGCGTTATGACCCTCGACATGTGGGAACGCCACTTCCCCACCGACGCGGACCAATTCATGACGGTGCGAAACGCGTCTGGCGTACCCCTCGACCAGGCACGGGCGGCTCTCGAAGCCGAGCTTAGTGAGGACTTCCCGACTCTCGAAGTGCAGGACAAAGCCGAATTTGCTGAAGCCCAAGAACGTCAGATCAACCAGACGCTGGCCACGGTTAACGTCTTACTTGGACTGTCTGCGGTGATTGCCGCACTCGGGATTCTGCTAGCGCTCGCCTTGTCGGTATTCGAACGCACCCGAGAGATTGGGCTATTTCGAGCGGTTGGCTCAACGAAGCAACAAACACGCTGGATGATTCGGTGGGAAGGCGTCATCGTCGCCGCCTTCGGCGGCCTGATGGGCGTCGTGCTCGGCATTGCGCTCGGCGTGCTCGTCACCGCCAAAATGCCTGAGATTCTCGTCACTCAAACCACCGTGCCGATCGGAGCGATGATCTTCTACTTGCTGTCTTCAGCGATCATCGGTTTGGCCGCGGCTGCCTTCCCGGCATGGATTGCCGGACGCATGAACGTGCTCGAGGCAATCAGTACCGAGTAGCCCCTCACTCTTCGAGGGACATGCTCGCGGCGAAGAAGACCACTCCTACAAGCCAAGTGATCGCGCTCCCGAGCGCAGTTTTGTCACCTGAGTCAAGGGCATCGCTCAAGAAGAACAGCCCGCTGAGGGTGAACATGATCCAACCGAGAACAACCAAACGGCGAGGAGACGTCATCAGGACATTCTTCCACCTGCGCAGCTGCCACGACATCTCGAGACTGGATGCTCGCTAGTCGTCTTCCTCTTCGGGCTCCTCGCCAGGTTGCTCAACCGGTGGAACGGTGACCTCTTGACGGGACACGCTTTGGCCGTTCGCATCGTTGAGGATTAGCACCGCTCGGAAAGTTCCGCCCGCCGGCGCGTAGCGGACGAGCGGACCTGCCGGATTGCCATCCAAGATTTCGGGATTTCCAGCAAAGCGCCACTCGTACGCGGGGTTCCCTTGGACAGTTGACGTGTTGGTGAAGCGAACCACGCCCGGCTCGACGATCTGCCAGGTGAAGTCGGCGTTCGACTCGACGATTCCGTTGACGGTGAACTGCACCGGGTCGGTGTCGGTTCCAAACGCGTTGGTCGCCTTTACCTCGCCGTTGTACTGCCCATTCGCTGGCACCCTGAACAGCGGTTCGGGAGTGTTGCCGCCCTCGATCAACTCGGCGCCGTTGATCACCCAACTCCATTGTGTGGGGTTGCGGTCGAACGTGGCCTTTAGCCGTACGAGGTCGCCCTCCACCGCCGCCACTTCGACAGCTTGCACGCGTGGCTTCTGGCCTTCGGTCACACGTGGCGCCCGGATCGTCTTCGCATTGGTGACGCCAGCCGCGTCGGTCACGGTCAGCGTGACGTCGTACCGGCCAGCCCCAGGAAAAGTGAAGACCGTATTGGGCTGATTCGGTGTCGAGTTGGAGACTGCTTCTGGGGCGTCCCATCTGAAGGTGACAGCACGGGCCGACGTGTCGCCTGAGCACACGAGTCGAGGTCCGTCGGCCTGACAGACCGGGCGGGCAACCGGCGGCGCGGCGGTCGCTACCTGCTGGGTCTTAGGGGCTGAGCTGCCGGCTTCGTTCGAGACGACGAGCGTGACGTTGAACGCTCCGGGAGGGAACGTGTGTGTCGGGCTGCGTTCGGTTGACGTAGTGCCATCACCGAAGTCCCACGCATACGTCTTTGGTTCGTCCCACGAGGTGTCGGTGAACTTCACCGTGGTGCCCTCGACGATTGCCCACCGGAAGTTGGCGCTCGGCGCATCTTTCACCACGATCTGCTGTTCTTTCGTGGAGGAGCCACCGGCGTTACTGACCGTCAGCCGAACCGTGTAGGTGCCTGGCTTGGCCCACTCATGTGACGTGGTGGGGTTGCTCGAGACTCCGGTGTCACCGAAGTTCCAGCTCCAGCTCGTGGGGTTGTTCGTCGAGGTGTCCTGGAAGTCGACGCGAGTGTCGGTTGCAACAAAGGTTGCACCGGCAGTGAAGTTGGCGACTGGTGGGTCGACAGGCCGCCGGACAGTGATCGTGACACCGGTTCGGTTCGTACCCGCATCGTTCGTGGCCCGGAGCGTGACTCGGTAGCGGCCAGGCGTACTCCAGCTCTTGGTTGCGGTCTCGCCGCGAGCTGTCGTGTCATCGCCAAAGTTCCAAATGAGCTTCGTTGGGTTGTTGAGTGACAGGTTGGTGAATGTGACGACCTCGCCAACGCCGACCTCGGTGGTTGATTGGGTGAACTGGGAAACCGGTGGCGATATTCGCTTCGTGACCGTAATGTCGACGAAGGTTGCGTCGGACCCTTCAGAGTTCTCGGCTGTAAGGCGAACTCGGTAGGTGCCGGGCTGGTCCCATGAGTGCTTCACACTCTTGCCCGCTGCGGTCTTGCCGTCGCCGAGGTCCCAGCTCAGCCGGGTTGGTTCGTTCAATGATGTGCTGGTCAAGGTGACAAATTGTCCCTGCACCACCGATGTTGGAACGTTGCCAATCGCAGCTCTTGGCGGCTCAACACCACTCAACACGGTGATCTTCGTCGACGTCGAAGACTCGCCGGCGGAATTCGATGCGGTCAGCGTCACCGTGTAGGTGCCCGCCTCGTCGTAGGTGTGCTTAGCGGTTGGGCCGACGCTCGATTCACCATTGCCGAAATTCCATTCGAGCAAGTCGACTTCGCCGGT
>CALHTB010000040.1 GCA_938038785.1 uncultured Acidimicrobiales bacterium | reverse complement strand
GCCGGAGGCGGTGTTCGAGCGGTTGGGTTGCGCGGTGGGATTGCGCGTTCAGGCGGCACGGAGCCTGGGCGCCGGAGGCGGTGTTCGAGCGGTTGGGTTGCGCGGTGGGATTGCGCGTTCAGGCGGCACGGAGCCTGGGCGCCGGAGGCGGTGTTCGCCGTAGTTGGGGCTTGGGAGCGGTATAGCTTGGGGTCTGACCCCAGCGTTGACACCTGTGGTGGAGTGGGTGCTAGCGCGAGCGGCGTTGGCCGGCTTGTTTGCCTCCGCTGGAGCGGTTCTTGCCGCCTCCGCCCTTGCCCCGATTTTGGCCGCCTCCACCTTTGCCACCGCTGCGGTTCTTTGGCTTGCCGCCACCGCCCTTTCGGGAGTCTCCGCCACTGCTCGTACGGGAGTCTCCGCCGCTGTCCTTTCGGGAGTCTCCGCCTCCTGGGCTTGACCGCTTGCGGCCGGTTGACTTCTTTACGCCCTTACTGCCGCCGCCCTTTCCTCGGCCCTTGCCGCGCCCGCCGCTGCGATGACCGCCTTTGCCTCCGCCCTTACCGCCACCCTGCTTTGGCTGGATGATCGGGTCGCCGTGGTTGAGCTTGCTCTCCGGCGTTGGATCCTCGAACTCGCATTTGACCTTGATCTGACGCTGCAGCTTCTTCGTGTCCTTCAGCTGCTCGGACGTCACGAACGAAACAACCACACCGGTTGCGCCCGCGCGGGCAGTACGGCCTGAACGGTGGGTGTAGGCCTTGTCGTCCTCGGGCGGGTCGAAGTGGACAACACAATCAACACCATCGACATGAATGCCACGAGCCGCCACGTCGGTGGCGACGAGCGCCTGCGTCTTGCCTTCGACAAAAGCCTTGAGTGCGTTGTCTCGCTGGCTTTGGGTGCGACGGCCATGGATCACGCCCGTTTTGACGCCGAACTTCTTGAGCTGGCGAGCAACACGGTCCGAGCCGTGACGAGTACGACAGAACACAATCGTCTGGCCATGTTCGCGAATCTCATGGGCGGCTAGGGCCACCTTCTCGGTGCGGTCGATGCGCACGAAGCGATGCTTCATCCGGGTCATATCCGGCTCGCGCTCGCCGACCTCGTGGGTAACAGGCTTTCGCTGATAGCGGTCGGTGAGAACCTTCACCTCTTTGCCGAGCGTCGCCGAAAACAGCACGGTCTGACGGTCGTTGTTTGTCTTGTCGAGAATGCGCTTCACCACGGGCAGGAAACCCATATCGGCCATACGGTCAGCCTCGTCAACCACCGCGTAGCTGACGTCGTCAAGCTTGACCTCGCCCTGCTCGATGAGGTCGATCAGCCGACCCGGGCACGCCACGAGCATGTCGACCCCACCACGAAGAGCCTTGAGCTGAGCTCCGAATCCGACACCGCCGTAGACCGCTGCGACGCTGCGATTGCGTACAGCTGCGAGCGGCTCGAGTTCCCGGCGAATCTGCTCGGCTAACTCTCGCGTCGGGGACAGGATTAGGCCCGTTGGCTTGTGTGGTTTGGCCCGCTTGAGGCGAATAACCATGGGAATGCCAAAGGCGAGGGTTTTACCCGAACCAGTCGGCGCGCGACCAAGCACATCGCGTCCCGCAAGTGCATCGGGGATGGTCGCTGCCTGGATCTCGAACGGTGCGGTGATGCCGTTGCCGTCGAGCGCGTCGACTACATCGTCGGGCACGCCGAGCGAGGTAAAGGATTTGCCGTTGCTGGCAGAAGAAGATGATGTAGATGGCGATGATCTAGATGACATGGTGGCCTCCTGTCGAGGTCGGCCCCATGAGCGCCTCACGGCAAGAATCACGAAACACGAGCAACCTCAGCCTACCTCTGCCGCGTGAGGGCAAGCGCTAGTGTGACGGGCGCATGACCACCACTATCCATCCTCGTTGGAATCGACCGGTCTTCGTGGCGAGCATGGGCCGATCCGGCTCCACATTGCTGCAACGGGTGTTGAATGTGCACCCCGAACTAACCATCTGGGGCGAGCACAGCGCATTCCTTAAGGGAATCCTCAGCTCGCACATGGTGGCGACCAACGACGAAGCAATGAAGACAAACCTCGACGACGGCTACGACAACCGCGCATCGGTCATTGGCGAATTGTCCGACAAAGATGCGTTCAAGCCATGGGTCTCACCGTTTCGAGCGACCGACGTCTCTGACGGTCTACGCGAGTTTGTAATCGAGTTGTTCACGCGAGAGCTAGCTCCCGAAGTGCGATGGGGCTTCAAAGAGATCCGCTACACCGAGATCGAACTCGAGCGAATCATGAACATGTTCCCCGAAGGGCACCTCGTCATCCTTGGTCGCGATGTGCCCGGATATGCCACATCCCGCTTCTTCGCCTTCGGAAATTCGAACTACGAGTTGGTTACCGACGAGGGTCGTGCAAAGGCGTCGGCCCGACTCGAGAACATGATCGGTGGCTGGATCACCCGCTACCAAGGCCTGCTCGGCCTCGCCAACACCTTTCCGGGTCGCGTTTCGGTCGTGGCCTACTCCGACCTGGTTTCTGGGTCAGACCGTCCGCGTCGGTTGTTCGAAGAGCTCGGCGAGACCCCGCCATCAGCCGAAGCCATCGAGACGGTTCTTGGGGCTAAGGCAGGTAGCTCATTCGCGCACAACTCTGAAGCTCGCGAGAACCGCGACCGTTTGGCCGAGATCATCGCTGTAGCCAACTACGACCGTGATGAAGCTGATCGACTTTCAGGCTTGCTCGGGTTGTCATGATCGACGGTCCAAGCGCCATCGACCCACTTGTGGCCGCAGGGCCGCTCGTTCCCGTCGGTCCACTTCGGCCGGCCCCGAGCTTGCAACGAATCGTGATGTTCGACCATGCCGTAACGCACATGATGGACATGTCCGGCGGCAACATTCGAGCGTATGAAAACGGTCCACCGGTTTCTGTGCCTATGACATCGACTCGATTCGACCTCGCCAGCCTCGACCGACTGCAGGTGCAGCTACTGCGAGACCCCCGTCCATCGTCGGTTGACTCGACCCTGTTCTCGTTGCACCTAGCTGACGCTGATCGGGTTGTCGACGTTCGCGAGACCCCCGACGGCTCACTCGTGCTCGACGACGATCGCACCACCCCTACCACGGCACCAATCGGCGAATCGCCGGCGGTGGTCATCGTGGTTTCGCGAACCTCAACCGAAACGTCTCACCACGTTGTGGTCAGCGCTCGCAACGCCGAGACGATGCGGGCCTCGAACCTCGAGCTCGACGTCACAAGCCTTACCAACGCCATGGTGACAATAGGAGGTCCCACAGCCGAACTCACCGGCACGGTTGGCCGCCGTCGCACCATCCCCGTGCAAATCGACACGACCCTCCCACAGCAGCCAATCGACCAAGTCCGTCGTGCAGTTCGGGGGGCGAAACGGGTGGCTGGTTCTCTTCGCGGACGGATTGGGTAGCGCGTGCGCGTCGCTGTTGTTTCCGACCTCGTCCGACCAAATGGTGCTGGCGTCATGGCGTTGCTCGCTGCGGACCTATTGACGAAGGCTGGCCATGAAGTAGCCGTGTTTGCCGGGGCGATGCAGGCCGAGCTCACCAGACAACTGCAGCACGACCATGTTGAAGCTGGCGCCTTTACCAATGACGAACGGGCGCTCGATGGCAGCGTCACCGCTACCGACCACCAGGCATTCACGACGGCGTTCAAGAAATGGCTGGCCACCGAGCTCGATGCGTTCGGAGCCGACGTGCTCTACGTACACAACTGCGGTCGCGTGCTCTCGCAATTGGACTTGGCTGATTGGAGTCGGGTTTTGCCGGTCGTGCACACAATGCACGATGAGTGGTTCATAACCGACGCCCACTACACCTTTGCCCCCGGGAACGGTGGTGCGATGATCCGCACGTTCGAACCGGGACGCTCCGAGTCGGTGCTCGAGCATCGTTACGACCATCTCTTCGACATTCCCGAGCGCGCAAAGAACCTCACGTTGATAGGTCCTAGCGAGTGGCTTACGAATCGAGCGCGGGCCGTGTTCCCGACGATTGTCGTTGAGCACCTGCCAAATGCTGTCGACACGACGTTGTTCGACCTACAAGACCGTCGTGCTGCCCGGGAGCTGCTCGGGCTCCCACACGACCGATCGATCGTGTTGTTCGTTGGGAACCCTACGCAACCTCGGAAGGGCTTTGCCGCCTTCGAACAAGCCGTGCGCCATACGATCAGCCCGGATGGCCAATCGCCACTTCGTCTCGTGGCAGGCGGGTCTGGCTCGGTTGCGGTCGGTCAAGCCGCCGAGCTGCTCGATGCATCTGGCCCACTAGCCAAGAGGCTCGCCGTGCCCGATTCGTCACCGGTTGGCCAGATGAACATCGCCGGAGACGGCCTCGTCCTGAGCGGCCTAGATCGATCACTCATGCCGGCGCTCTATGGTGCGGCCGACGTGCTGGTCCACCCCTCACGGATCGACAACCTTCCTACCGTTCCCATCGAAGCAGGGTTGTGCGGCACCCGATGCCTCGCGTCCAACGTCGGCGGAACCGCCGAAACCGTGGCCGATGTTGCTGATCTTTTTGATGTCGACATCCCGAGCGCCGAGCTTGGGGCGCGCATCACCGATGCACTGGCCGACGCGGCTGTTGAAAGTGAGAACGACCGCGAGAAGCGTCGCGCTCTCCAGCTTCTGCGGTTTAACACCGACGCCCATCAGATGCGTCTGATCGAGATGCTCGAACTCGTCACATCCCGAACAGGGGCCGTGACGTGATCGATGCGATCTGCCAGGCCTGGGAGCAAGCAGGAAACGTCGAGCACATCGACGATCTCGTCCCATGCCGGACCGGAATCGAGATTGGTAGCCCTGGCGACACGCCACGGTTCGCCTACGTCTCTGTTGGGTCACCGATCGAGCAAGTGCTCGGGACATCATCACGTATCCTCGACCGAGCCGGTGGCCCCATCGAAACAGCCGAGTTGGCGACACGCTTACTAGATGACGAGGTCGCAGCCGTGGTTGCGTCGCCCGGTCCGGCCGCCGTTGCAACCGCCACCGATCTTGGGCTTCCGCAGGAGCTGATCGACCGGCGAAACACCATTCGCCAACAGCACGTGCTGGCCCGGTTCTTGATTCGCCAGATCGGACTCGAGGAAGTGTCGTCGCACCGTGGTGCGCCTGCACAGCTCTACACCCAGCTCGCGTCACTCTGGTCTCGCGACCTGTCGATGTGCGTCGACCCTGCCATGCTGCTCGGCTTAGGCGCCGATCGGCAGCGGTTCGTCGATGAGAACTACAACGCCCGGGCAACCGACCGACTGCCGAGAGCGCTCGGTCGTCTTCATAACCTGGGTGTGCGCAGCTACCCACGGCTGGTGATCGTCTAGTGAAGATCAGCATCATCATCCCCAGCTACCGCCAGCCACAGTTCTTGGGTCGAGCGATCGAGAGCTGCCTCGAGCAGGACCATCGCGACCTCGAGGTCATCGTCGTTGAAGATCGCTCTCGCGATGCATCTCTTGGACTGGCCGTCTCGTTTACAGCTGACGATCGGGTCAAGGTTGTCGAGTGCGACATGAACGGCGGTTTGGGCAAGGCCCGCAACATCGGGGTTGCTCACGCAACCGGCGAGTACCTGTGCTTTCTCGACTCAGATGACTACCTGCTCGACCGTTCGTTGAGCAGCCGCGTCGAAGCCCTGCCTGCGGCGATTGCCGAGCACGGCGACGGGGTGGTTGGGGTGTACGGCGATTGGCAACACGTCGGCGAGGCGGTCGACCACCCAACGGTTCGCAAAGCCCGCTCGGTTATGCCCCTCGTCGAGGCAAGCACGTACACCGGTGAGAATGTCTTCATCTGCTCAGCGCCGCTCGTACACCGAGACGCAGTGGTCGACGCGGGAGGTTTCCCCGAGGGCCTACCGATGCTCGAGGACTTTGCGCTGTGGGCTCGGATGATTGCTGGCGGTGCGATCTTCGTTCCCGTGCACCACGTGGTGGCTACATATCGTCAGCGCCCAAACTCGATGCTGCGCGGCGATGGAGTGGTCGTCATGGCCGATCACGTCGACGTCATCAACGGATGGATGTCGAATCAAGGGGTTGGGCTGGCCGATGGCGGAGCAATGTCGGCATGGCTCGCCGATCAGCCGCCGCTGTCGTATGGACGGCTGACGTGGAACCTGCCGTCGGTGCTCGGCAACTTTGGGCAAGCAGCGGGGGCGAACGCTGTTCACACCTCGACTGTTGAGGCGACTACAGACGTTGAGAAAGACGTGGCGAACTTCATGAGCAACCCGCAAACTTCCGGCTCGGCGAAACTGCCCGAGTTCTGGGTTGACCAAACACCCGAGGCGCCCACTTCGGTCGTCATCGTGCATAGCGTGCAGGACGCCATCGATGCAGTGGCCATTGCCGACCAGCTGCCAACCGTGGCGATTGCCGCGCACGACCCGCAGGACTGGTCAATCACCTGGCCGTTGGCGCTTGCTGGACGAGCCTCTTGCGCAATCGATGCGCATCCCGGTGCCTCAATCATTGACCTCTCCGGCTCGGAGCATCGCTTTGCTGATCGCAAAGAGCTCACCGATCGTGGGCTCGACTTGCTGTGGCCGAAGGCTCCGGCTCGATCCGGCTCGGTCGTGTACGTGCCAAAGTCGCTGCATGGCTACCCGGCGCTCGACGCGTGGGTGTCGACCGCGCTCCATGCCCTCGCCGATGCTGGTCATGAACCACACATCGTCTGTGACCCGTCGATGCGTTCGGAGCTCGCCGGCTTCCGCAGCTCGCTCTTCAGTGTTGAAGCGCTTCGATCAGCAACGCTTGTTGTGGCGCCTGACGGGCCGCACCTCGAGCTTGTAGACGCGATTGCGCCGAACATCGTGTTCGCGCCATCGTCGCCTCACCAAACCCATGCCCGCACCCGGACGCAGCTCGAACAGTCAATTCGAGCTCGGTCGGTTTCGGTCTAGGCGCCCGCTCCATACACCACCGAGGCAATTGCCTTCGCAGCTCGCACCGCGCTGGGTGACTCGGCGATATCGATTTGGGCTCGGAAGTAGGGTTCGGCCACAGTTCGGTACGACGCCCGGTTCTCGATTGCGAAATGCAGCGCCTTTGTGAGTTCGCCAGCGGAATGGACATGGTCGAACGCGGGGTCAGGGCTTGCGAAGGTCGGCACCTTCTCCTTGTGGGGGTTGAAGTAGACGAACGGGGTGCCGTAGGCAATGGCCTCGAACGGCACCGTGCTGAACCGCGTCACAATCGCCTCGACTGCAGGAAGCATCGATGACATCGACCGGTCGGTTCGGTACTGCACGAATTCGCCAGGGAGAGCCCGGTCTGCCGGGTGTTGGGAGATGACCGGTTCAAGCCCTGCGGCGACGATCGCTTCAATCGACTGTCCGAGAAAGTCGTCGCGGGCATCGGTGAGCACGCCGTAGGTGAAGTTCGAGTTGATCACGACTTCGCCGTTTCGGTCAACCGAGGCGGGCCCCTCATTCCAAGCCGTCTCAAGGTTCGAATTGCCAACGACATGGAGGTGCTTGCGATCAAGAGCAGCGATGTCGTTGCTGCCTTGCACAAGCACGTGGTCGGCGGCCATGTACGGCAGTCGGATGCGGCCCGTGTCGACGTCGGTGAAGTCTTGTACACCTTCGACCTTGGCGAAGGAAGGCACGCCACGCACTCGAGCGAGGTGATAGATCGCACGAGAGGGCTCGCCCCAGTCGTTCATAGCTACGAACGCGTCGAAGTGTCCAAGCGCGAATCGGTCGTAGTTGCGCGCCGCCAGGATTCGTGGATGACCGCCGAGGTGCTTGTCGACTGCATCGACCAAGGTGTCTTCGACCAAGAACGTGCACCGGTGCCCGGAAGCGACAAGCGCATCGGCCACCGCGCCAAGCTCTCGACCGTGGTATTCGGCCAATGGCATAAGGAGAACGCCTAAAGATCCGAGTTCGCCGGGTTGGGTGTAGGAGTCGAGTAGCGACGGAGCGTCAGGAACCGCAGCTACGCGTGCTGGTGAGGCAGTCGAGGGTTGCGCTGGTGGTGCTGTCGCAGTTGGAGGGTTCGATGGTTTCGACGGAGGCGTGGATGGTCCGCCTGGGCGCAAAATTTCCTGGGCTTTGCGCCCAACACGGCGCAGAATTTCCGTTGGGATCACGGTGCTACTCCGTCGACAGTCGAATGGTGGCGCCGCCGTCGAGCACGAGCATCTGACCAGTGGTGTACTTCGACTGATTGTTATCGGCCAGGTGAACAATGCTGGGCGCAATATCGTCGGCTCCGGCGACAAAGCCCAGCGGTGTACGTTGCGCCAGGATTCTCAGGTTGCCCTCGGCCCCGTCGGGGTTAGGTCGCCGGTCGAGCCCGTCGCGCAGCATCTTCGTATCGATCGCGCCTGGCAGAACTGCGTTGCAGCGGATGCCATCGTCGGCAAGTTCGAGTGCAGCGGACCGTGTTAGGGCCACTAGTGCACCCTTCGAGATGGCGTAGACAGCAACATTCATCGAGGTGGCGATGGCATGGACCGATGCCACGTTCACCACGGCACCGCGGACCGGTTTCAGCAACGGATGCGACTCACGAATGCACTGAAACGCCGATCGCACATTCGTGTTGATGATGTACTCCCAGTCCTCGTCGGGCGTCTCGATAATCGGCTTGTTGACCTGCGTCGCTGCGTTATTGACGAGTGCGTGCAGACCGTCGAGGTCGTCTCGGAGGCGAGCGAATAGATCGTGAACCTGCTCGCTTTGCGACACGTCGACGAGCTCGAATCGATCGACCTCGATCTCCGTGTCGGGTTCGGCGCGATCCGCGCCGATCACGGTCCAGCCATCAGCACGGAATGCCTTGGCGGTGGCGCGGCCAATGCCGCCACAGACGCCGGTGATCAAGACATGTCGAGTGCTCATGGCCACAACCTAACCCTCACTTGTCTCGCTGCGGTTGAGCTGTGGGTAGGTCTGCAACGTGGCTTCGACGAGGGGCGAGTCTCCACGGGGTAGTGAACCGCAGTCTGGCGAACGAAGAACTTCGGCGACGATGCGGTGTTGTTCGGGCTTGGAGAGTCTGGCTAACTCGGCTGACCCTTCGAGCGCGTCAGCAAGTGACGCAGGTGCCTGCGTGTGTATTGCGAGTTCGACGGACTCGAGTGCCCGCTGTGGTGCGGTGACGTGTGTGTTGAAGTTTTGGGCCAAGGCGAGCGGCCGACCCTGACCATTGACCGTTTGTGAAACAGCTGGCTCGATGGTCTCGGCCAGACGAATTTGCTCCAGGAGAACGGCGGAGAGATGGTGCTCGGCGTGGCGATGGGTTGGCGGAAGGTTGGGGTCGGTTGGTGTCAGCTCGCTTAGCTGTTCGAGTACCGGGCGGGTCGCGATGTCATCGACCGGGTACGGACTCCGCAGTGCTTCAGCCGAGGATGTGAGCAGCGAGCCAGCGGTTACGCGGCGGATGAAGTGGCAGGTGTCGCGCACGACGTGATGTCGGCCACCTGCGTCGAGCACTGCCATATTCCAGCTCCAGTCCTCGAAGCCGAAACCTTCTACGAGGACGTTGCGCGGGTAGGGGAGTTCGAGCAGGTCGCTACGACGCGCGACGCTCAGCGCGGTCCAGGCGTTGTGCAGGCGAAACCGAGCCCATGAGAAGGACGGGTCATCGGACGCCCGGTGGTGCAGCAGCGAGTGGTGGTCGCCGAAGATCACGTTCACGGCTGGGTGCAGCACGTCAGGGCCTGGTCGCCTCGGAAGTTGGGAGGCGACCTCGGCGGCAGCCGTCAACCAGTTCTCGCTCCAAAGATCATCCGCATCGAGAAATGCAATCCAGTCGGCATCGACTTCTTGCACCGCAGCGTTACGAGCAGCTCCGAGGTCGCCCTCATTGCACGAGACAAGGTGAGCACCTCGGTCTTCCCACTCTTTCGCAAGGCCTTCGGTTGCTTCGTCCGAACGATCGAGTGCAAGCACGAGACGAGCGGAATGGCCGTGCGCACGAGCGTTCTCAATGGCTCTCCACGCGCTGATGAGCGACGGCGCGGCAGTTGTTCCTTCCCGATGCAAGTTCACGACTGCGGCGACGTCCATCGTCATATTGCTCATCGTATTGCGACCCATCTGCCGAACCCTGGAACTCCCAACGTTGAGCGGCGGATTCTCAAGTCGAGATAGCTGCGGTTGCAGCGAAACTATGGCTTTTGTCACTAAATCTGGGGTCAGTTGGCGTTTTGAGCTGCGCGGTGCCCGTCGAACGTGTCTACTGTCCCCAAACCTGCTTGTACGCCCTCGTGAATTGGATATTGACATTGCTTGCTGATCCGCCGTCGCTGCCGCCAAAGCGTGGACTCTTCGCTGTTCTCACCGACCCCGAATTCACCGCGGTTGCCCGCAAGGCACAAGGCTTCACCGATGCTGAAACGGCCAAGGAAATAGGCGTGGCAGTGAGCACGGTTGCGAGCTACATGAAGCTAGGTCGAAAGCGCATGCAGCTCGAGACAACCCAAGACATCGTGTGGGCGTACTACCTCGAGTTCGCACCAAATCTGCTCTACCCGTGCAACAAGGGATCAGCTGAGGCCTGCATTTCCTGACATGCACTTCCCGTGCTGTGAGCCGGTCTACAGTCGGTCACTATGAGCATGATCACCCGTGACGACCGACTCGGCGAACACTTCTCGCCACGACCTCTAAGTGAATTCGTCGAGCCGAGCCGCCCCACCGAGATCGACCTCACCGCGCACGCAAATACTCCAAAGGAAGATCTCCACGCCGCCATCTTGAAGCATCGCAAGTGGCGTCATCACCACGGCGTGGCTGAGCTCGAAGAGCGAAGCGATACCTACGCTGCTTATGTTCGGCGCGTCGACGAGATGCTCGCGCTCATCCACATGGGGCTCGAGCGAAACGGATTGATCGAGACACTTCCAAACGCGTCGATGTGTGATCTTGCTGCATCCGAGGGGTTTGTCACGACCCGCCTGATCGACTGGGGTGCGACCATGGTTGACGCGTACGAGCTCAGTGAGAACGGTGTTGAGCGGTTTGCTCTGTTGTGGAACTACCTCGGATACGCAGAGAAGGCCAAAGGGCGGCTGTTTAGCCTCGATCTTGAACAGGTTGCGTTCGCCAATCAGCTCCCGCAGACCTACGACATCGTCTTTAGTCTTGGGATCATCTACCACATGGAGAACCCGCTCTTGTTCGCCCGCAATCTCTATGCGGCGACGAACGAGGTGTGCGTGATTGAGTCAGACACTCCGACGTTTGCGAGCCCGAATCGTTTCCGCGGGAATGGCGTCGTGTACATCAACAAGGATCAGATGACTGTCAGCGCTGGTCATATCCGAAAGCTCATGGAGTTCCGCCCAGATCGCGAAGCCTTAATCGACATCATGTTGACCGCTGGTTTCTCGAGTGTCGACGTGCTCGACCCTCCCGAGCACGACAAAGACTCCTACTTCTCGCGCGGCGAGAAATCGGTGTTGCTCTGCCGCAAGTAGGTACTGCTATGCCAGTTCGGCAATGCAGGCGTAATTGAGTGGCGTGAAACCCTCAGAATCATCGCCCGGTAGTTCCATTGGGCGGTCGTCGACGATGCGAAGTCCGTTCGCCTCGATCATCGTGCGAATCTGGCCGACGTCTTCGTAGAGGTACACATGGTCGATGGCTTCGAGGTTGGCGACCGTTGAGAGGAACGTACGTCCACCAGGGGCGAGCCGGCTCCGTACCGCCTGCAGAATCATGGCCGGGTCGTCGACGTGTTCGAGCACTTCGCAACACACAATCGAATCGGCCTGACTAGGGATTCGTTCGTCGGAGAGGTTCGTCGCGTCCCCAGCAATGAGCTCGATGTCGGCGTCCATTCCGTTTGCAGCGAACGCATCGCCGATAAAGGCAAGCGCTGGTTCGCTGATATCAACTCCCACGTAGCGGGCAGCGGGCCGGTCGGACAAAAGAGTGAAGCCGAGCAACCCATGCCCAGGGCCGATCTCCATCGACACCGGTTCGTCTGGCAACGACGCAACGAACTCTCGACGGTAGAAGTCGAGGAGTTTCGCATGGTTTGGCCACATGGCGTAGGTCATGGCGAGGCCATCGAGGTAGTGGCCCTGCATCTCCTCGGGGTCGCTGTAGAGCTCGTCGACCAAGCCTTCGGTGCTGGTACGCGCATACTTGCGGGTCTGGCGAAATCGAGCCTGCAGTCGCAGGAAGTCGATGCTGGTCTGGGCAAATGAGTCGACCGCTTGGTCGATGCCCTCGCGATCTTCGACTGAGTTCAGAACGTACTTCAACGCCCATTGCGCTGCGTCCCACTCGGGGTCGCCGGGCTTTTGCCACTGGGGGAGCAAACCGTTTTGGATGATCGGGTAGCGCTCGGTGATGGCTGCGGCAATGTCGGGAATGTCTGTGACGGTCATGAGGGCCTTGGGTCAGGTGGTGGGTGCGGTGTTGCTCATGTACTCGATGAGCATGCCCGAGCGGCGAAGGACGAATCCGATCGTGCGGTCGAACGTGACGGCGTACACGGGCTCACACACGATCATCGAACCCAGCTCGTCCTCGGCTACAAGAGCAGCTTCAACGTCGTCAACGCTGAAACACAGATGATCGAAGCCGCCGCCGCGACGAAGACGGCTGCTGACGGGCGAGTCTTCGGGGTCGATGGGTGCGACAAGCTCGATAGCGCTTCCGTCGGGCAAGCGCAGCAGCGCGCAGATGACCTTTTGGATCGGGTCGCTCGTTGGGCCCACCTCGAGCACCGCGCCTTCGTCTTGAAACTGGCGAAGTCCACGGTCCATGTCGGCCACGACGTAGCCAATGTGGTGCAGCGGCCCAGTGGTAGGGGAGTTAGCCATAGCTGATCTCGATGTGCGATGGTGCTGCTTCGATGTACGGCAATTGACGGATGAAGACGCCTTCGGAGTCGGTGGCGTCGAAGCCGTGGTCGGGATAGAGCGGAGCGACTTGGGCGTTCTTGGCGGTGGGAATGAACCGGCCGAGCACGTTCGTTGCACCAGCGTTCGCAGCTTCATTGCAAACGTGATGAATAATCGTCGACTCGATACCGCGGCGAAGCACCCGGCAGCTCATCATCAGCGAGTCGATCTCGTGGGTCGAACTATCGGTCGCATCGACGATCGCAATTCCGACGAGTCCGTACGAACCGAACCGGTCGGTCACCGACGCGGAATAGACGCGGTGCTTGTCGCTTTGCATCAACGCCAGTACATCGGCTTCGGTGCGGCGCACGGTCGTGAGGTTGAACTGATTGGTCTTGTTGATGAGCTGGGTGATGCGGCCCAGGCTCTCCTCGTTGTCGGTGTCGATGACGACCGACAGGTCAAGAGATGCGAGGAAGTCCTCATGCGACATGGCCGTGTCCGCAGCCGCGTCTCGTTTGCGCTCGGTGAGCATCATCTGCGTTCGGTTGCGATCTTCATTTGTGGCGGTGAGGTTCCGAAACAAACCCGACTCGCTGAGTAACGCGGGCAGGTCTTCAGGATCTTCGGGAACCTGCAGTACCCGCACCATCGGCAGCGCGGTACGAACCTCTTCAACTTCGAAGTTGCTGTCGTCGACAAAGACGACGCTGTCGAGCCCGATGTTGAGCTCGTCGGCGATCTCGCGGATGTTCTGCGACTTGTTGGTCCAATTGACCCGCCATGCGGCAATGTCGTTGTGCTGAAGCACCATCTCTGGGCGCTTCTCGAAGACCTCGTCAACCGATTCGGCCTCGTTCTTCGACGCGATGGCGAGCATGATTCCTCGGCGCTCAAGCTGTTTGACCGCAAGCTGAAACTCGCGGAACGCGCTGCCGGGAAAAGTGTCGCCGATTGCGATTCCCGAGATGCCGTCTTCGCCGACGATGCCGTCCCAGAGGGTGCCGTCGCAGTCGAGCACGAGGACCTTCGGGGCTGCCACGGACACCGATTCGATGACCCGGTCGAGTTCGGCTGCTAGCAGTTGGTTCAGCTTGGTTCGATAGGGCTGGCGGTAGAGCAACTGATTGCGGTGGTCGTGGGAGGCGTTTCCACCAATGACGTCGACGAGGCGTCCGTGGTCGATCAATCGAACGGCTGATTCCTTCTCAGCCTCGGCGATCACTGCCTTGCGGATCTCGGCGACGACCGGGGATACAACCGTGCTGGTCGAGGTGTCGATCGGGTCGATCCCCAAACCGACCGGAGTCGGAGGTAGGCCAAGGGTGACGGGGATGCCGTGAGCGTTTGGCACACCGCACACGAGGCGGGCAAGTTCGATCGATTGGTCGACAAGCCGCACCGCAGCTTCGGCCTCGCCGTTGAGCAACGCAACCATGTCATTTTCGAAGACGTCTTCGATGCGCCACAGAACGACAAGGTGTGAAACAGACTCACCCTCGAACGCCGATGCTGGGTCGAGGCATGTGGTGAAGATTTGGTTGTAGTCGGCATGGACAACGGTGTGGCCCATCGAGGCAACCAGATCGCCGATTGGTTGGGTCGTGAAACTCCCGGCAAATCCGATGACTCGGTCGGAAGCTTCGGTCGCTTCAGCCATTGGGTTAGACGTCGATGCCTTTGTCGCGCAGAACCTCGCGGGCTAGGCCGATCGAGCGCATCTTCATAATGTCCTTGGTCTTGAGTCGGGTGTCGAACCCGTCCTCGAGCAAGGTCACCATCGACATGGCCGCCAGCGAATCCCATTGGGGGGTGTTGTCTGGGGCGGTTTCATCCGACAACTCATCGGCCGGGACCCCAAGCCCCTCCGAGAACAATTCGATCAACTTGTCAGACATGTCTTTCCTTCTGTCATCCGTAGCGGTAACAGAGCGAATCTAGCCCGTTTCCCGCAAATCGAATCGACAGGCTACGGAAGATTGTCAATCAGGTTCGCGATCGCCCGTTCATGGGTGCGGTGGCACGCCTCGTAGGTGTTTGACGCGTTGTGGGAACCCAGGATCATGTTCGGGAGGTTGCGAATGCGTTCGTCGACGAGTGGTTCGATCTCGAACACGTCGAGTGCTGCTCCGGCCAGGTGGCCAGACTCGACAGCGTCGGCGACAGCGCTTCCCACCACGATCGGGCCGCGGCCAACGTTGATGAGCCACGAGCCGGGCTTCATGGCGCCAATGAACGCAGCGTCGACCATGCCACGAGTTGCATTGTTGAGCGGCGCGGTGATCATGACCACGTCGACCTCTTGCGCGAGGGTTGCAGCGTCTCCGATCGCGATGCCGTTGGTGGCGCCAAACTCGGCGGCGGCCGGCGATGGGTCGGAGCCACTTACGGTTACGCCGAGGGCCTGGAGCTTTGTTGACAGCGTCTTTCCAACGTCGCCCAGGCCGAGGACCATGGCCGACAACGCGCCGATGGAGCGGCCCACTGGCTTTGGCCAGCCGCCAGCGCGAACCTCGCGGTCGACGTCGACGATGCCGCGCACTAAGGCAAACAGGTAGCCAAGACCTTGTTCGGCCACTTCGTGTCCGAACATGCCCGGAGTATTCGTGACGGTAATGCCTCGGTCGGCGGCACGTGGGAGGTCGATACCGTCGAGGCCGATTCCCCACTTTGAGATGACTTTGAGGTCCGGCAGCTGAGCCATAACTTCGTCGGTGAACTGGTCGTCGCCCGCGACGACTCCAACAATGCCGTCCATTGCAGCCACGAGCTCGTCGCCTGCCAGCTCCTGGCCAGGTACATCGGGCAGCACTAGGTCCAAGCCGGCATCGGCGAACGACTGGCGGTAGCCATCGATGTCGCGGATCAGGTGGGTGCAGGTTACGGCGACCTTTGTCATTACTTTTCGTCCTCTGCTCGGCGGCTGGCTACCCGGACTTTCCACATGGCCTCGGCCAGAACGAAGTCAGGTTCCTCGTCGATATCGAGTGAGCCGGTTGGGTCGGTTTCGACCATCCTCGGGTTCACGCCGATGCGTGACCCGGTCGACAAGATCAGCTCTCTGCTGAACACGAACGCACACGAGTTCTCGATGAACAGTGGAGGCAAGTCTTGGGTGCGAAGCAACTCGGTTGGGTCGTGGTTGACCGGCTTGACGTCGCCGTCCCACAGCCGCTGCTGCAAACGAGTGACGGTGAATACCGAATCGCAGTCCTCTTCTCGGTAGACGCGAATGGCTTCCTCGATCGCGTCAGCACCCAGCAGTGGGTTTGTCGAGTGGGTCTGCACGATCGTGTCGGCGTCGGTGAACCCAAGGTCGTGCTCGATGATGCGGTTCATCGGAATCTCGCCAGCCCGCAGATCCTCGGGTCGTTCGATGACACGGACGGTGGGGAACGTTTCAGCGCACTGCTCTTGGATCGTTGGGCTGTCGGTGTCGATGATGATCTCGTCAATCGAGGGACAATTGAGCAGCGTGGTCACGATGTGGTGAAACAGGGGAGCGTCACCGAACATCCGGTAGTTCTTGCCAGGTACCCTCTCGCTCGAATGGCGCATCGGGACGAGGGCAACGATCTTGTTCGACATGGCGACAATGTAGTCCCGCGCTCCACTCACGACCTCCATCATCATTTGAACGTTGGACGAGTTCGAGCACACAGATCATCCCGGGCGGGTACTCCCCGAGCCAATCACCGCACCGCTAGCGTTCAGTCATGCCAAACTTGTTCGTCTACGGGACGCTCCGGACTCCAGCTGGGGGACCGGAGGGCGATACGCACTACCACCATCGAATCGCCGACGAAATCATCTCGTCCCGTTTGGCGAGGCTTGCTAATGCCGCCCTGTACGACTTTGGCCCGTACCCGGGAATCGGCGTGGCAGACACTGCGGTCAGAGGTGAGGTGTTCGAGATAAGCGATGACGCGTTGCTCGCAGCTGACGCTGTCGAAGGGCACCCGGATTTCTACGAGCGACGCTTGGCGACAGTTATCTACGATGACGACACAATCGATGAGGCGTGGGTCTACTGGGCGCCTCCGGGACTGCTCAGCGAAGCGACGGTCATAGAGAGTGGCGACTGGTTCGAGCGGGTCCGACGAGAAGACGGCGTGTCCATTGAAGACCGCCTTGACGAGGCGAAGGCGAGAACTTTGCGCAACGACGAGTCCGACGGCGAAATCGATATAACCAGATAGGAAACCTCGTTTCCCTCAACCGCTCGTGGAAGACTTGGAACATGTCTGAGACGCCACTTGTGTACATGGCCGGCCCGCTTTTTGATGAGGGTGAGCGATGGTGGATTGAGACCATGGACGAGCTTGTTCGCAACTCCGGGTTCGACACGTTTCTGCCCCACCGCGACAACCCGCCGAAGACCGCTGACAACGCGAGAGAGATTTTTCTCAACGACAAGCAAGGCATCGACAACTGCACCCTGATCGTTGCCAATCTCAACGGCATCACCACCGACGATGGCACCGCGTGGGAGCTGGGCTACGCCTTCGCAAATGGCAAGTTCTCGATCGGCTATTTCTCGGATTGGCGTCGCCGGTTTCCGAACGACGAAAAGATCAACCTGATGATGGAGGAGTCACTCGACCACCTGGTCGAAACGCTCGACGAACTCCAAGCCGCCCTCGACGCCTGGAAGTCAAAGACCACCCAATAACCGAGTTGTCGCTGAACCGTGTCGGCTTCCGCGGGTGTCGACCGGAAGTGTCGACAAGTGGCAGGTGCTTTAGGGGAGCGGAGCTCGCGTAGCGACCATGTCGGCTTCCGCGGTTCTGGGCGGAAGTCCCAGCGAAATTCAGCTGCAGGTCGTGATGACGCGTATTCCGTCGAGGGCTGGGCCGAAGCGCATGTTCCAACTCACGGTGTCAGCCGAGAGTGTCATCGTGTCGCTCGTCTCCATGGGGCCGTTGAAGTAGGTCGTTCCGGGGGCTTCAAGGTACGACGATGCGTTGAGCTGGGCCGGTCGGTAGATGAGGCCGAGAATCGTTGCGTTCGGGAACGTCATCTGGCCGGTTAGCTGCCCGCCGTCGTCGAGTCGGTCGCCGTGTACGTAGTAGCTGGCGATCTTTGTGCCAGCGGGGATGACCGTTGCTTGGTTCGAGCCGCCATTGAAACTTCCGGGCGTCGATCGATTCACGACGAGGTCGTTATCGAGGATCTCACAGCCGATTTCGGGCCACACGAACGTGTTGATGTTGCTATCGAGGGGGAGGGTGCCCTCCTGGATAGTTGGAGGTGGGTCGATCAGTAGGGCTCCCATTGAAACAACTGGGACGTCCGGTGTGCCCGATCCAACGGCCGCGCCAAGACGGTCGAGAGCCAACACAGAGGGAGCGACCCACGCGGTGGTGCCAAGGGCGACACCCCCGGTGATCACATGTCGCCGATTTGTCATAGCGCTTCCATCGGGAAGCTGGGGTCATGCGAAAGGGCAATTACCCAAGCGCAGCAAAATTGGGGTCGACTGATCGTGGTTTCGCTGAACTATCCAAACCACCGACCGCGCCGGTCGGTATCCTCACAGTGACAATTGAGCTGGCGGGGGGCTTCGTTTCGACGCAGCTGCCCCCGACTCGGTGTCGCGACCCGACCGCAACTCTCCGAGGCACATCGCACCAATGAGCGATTCAAAGATTATCTATACCCGCACCGACGAAGCACCGGCCTTGGCCACCTTGTCCTTGCTGCCCATCGTGAAGGGTTTTGCCAAGGCGGCCGGTATCGAAGTTGATACGGCGGACATATCGCTTGCGGGCCGCATCCTTGCGGTCTTTCCCGAGCGCTTGACGCCCGAGCAGCAGGTGCCCAACTACCTCGCCCAGCTGGGCGAGCTTGCCAAGACCCCCGAGGCAAATATCATCAAGCTGCCAAATATCAGCGCTTCGATGCCTCAGCTTCGAGCAGCGATCGAGGAGCTGCAGGGTCAGGGCTACGACCTCCCCGACTATCCCGAAGACCCCGAGAACGACGACGAAGCCGACATCAAGGCTCGCTACGACAGGATCAAGGGTTCGGCGGTGAACCCGGTTCTGCGTGAGGGCAACTCAGATCGTCGTGCTCCACGCGCGGTAAAGAAGTACGCCCAGAAGAACCCGCACTCAATGGGTCCATGGACGGCCGACTCAAAGTCGCATGTATCGACGATGGGCGCGAACGACTTCGCGTCGAACGAGAAGTCGGCGACCATCAGCGCTGATGGCGTTCTCCGGATCGAGCACGTGGCCGGCGACACCGTCACAGTGCTCAAGGACTCGGTCCCCGTGCTGGCCGGCGAGATTGTTGACGCAACGTTCCTTAGCGTGGCTGCTTTGCGCAGCTTCCTCGACGAACAGATCGCCGACGCCAAGGCCCAGGGATTGTTGTTCTCTCTGCACATGAAAGCAACGATGATGAAGGTTTCGGACCCGATCATCTTCGGCCACGCGGTCAAGGCGTACTTCGCGAACGTCTTCGATAATCACGGTGCTGCTCTCGACGACGCGGGTGTGAACGTCAACAACGGGTTTGGCAACCTGCTTGCCGCCCTGTCGTCGCTGCCCGCTGATACTCGTTCGGCGATCGAGGCCGATATTGACGCTGCCTACAAAGACGGCCCCGATTTGGCCATGGTCAACTCAGACCGTGGCATCACCAATCTGCACGTACCAAGTGACGTCATCGTCGACGCGTCGATGCCGGCGATGATCCGCACGTCGGGTGCAATGTGGAACAAGACCGGCCAGCTGCAGGAGACCAAAGCGGTCATTCCCGACAGCAGTTACGCCGACCTCTACGAGGCCACTTTTGCGTTCTGCAAAGCCAACGGTGCGTTCGACCCAACGACGATGGGCACCGTGCCAAACGTTGGGCTCATGGCGCAGAAGGCCGAAGAGTACGGATCGCACGACAAGACCTTCGAGATCGAAACAGCAGGCACCGTCCGCGTGGTGAACGACTCGGGCGACGTCGTGTTCGAGCACGAGGTCGAAGCTGGCGACATTTGGCGAATGTGCATGGTCAAGGACGCCCCCGTCCAGGACTGGGTGAAGCTTGCGGTGAACCGGGCCCGTGCAACCGGCTGGCCAGCGGTGTTCTGGCTCGATGAGAACCGGGCGCACGACGCTCAGCTCATCACCAAGGTCAACGCGTACTTGCCAAACCATGACACCGACGGCCTCGACATCCAGATCATGAACGTGCACGACGCCACCCAGTTCACCCTCGAGCGCACAAAGGCAGGCCAAGACACCATTTCGGTCACCGGCAATGTGCTGCGCGACTACCTCACCGACCTCTTCCCGATCCTCGAGCTCGGCACAAGCGCCAAGATGCTCTCGATCGTTCCGCTGATGAACGGCGGCGGCCTGTTCGAAACCGGCGCTGGCGGTTCCGCGCCAAAGCACGTGCAGCAGTTCCAGGCCGAGAACCACCTCCGGTGGGATTCACTTGGCGAGTTCCTCGCGTTGGCGGTTTCGTTTGATCACATTGCGGAGAACACCGGCAACGGAGCGGTCAAGGTGCTGGGAGATGCGCTCGACGATGCCACCGAGAAGTTGCTCGACACGGGCAAGTCGCCATCGCGCAAAGTGCACGAGATCGACAACCGAGGCAGCCACTTCTACTTGGCCCTGTATTGGGCCGAGGCGCTCGCCGCGCAAAGCGACGACGCCGGCTTGGCCGAACACTTCGCCCCGATCGCGAAGCAGTTGTCCGACAGCGAAGAGCAGATCGTCGAAGAGCTCATCCGCCCGCAGGGCGCCCCTATGGATATCGGCGGCTACTTCGCCCCCGACCTCGAGCGTGGTGCCGCAGCGATGCGCCCGAGCATCACCCTCAATGCCATCATCGACGCGATGTAGCCCACGCACAGCGGGAGCATTTGCTTAGAGGTCGTTGAGCTTGGATTCGGCCGTCAGGTCGATGTCTGGGGTGCTTCTGCCGCCGAGGCCTGTGAGGTCGATTTGATCGCTGGCGTCATCGCCAGCGTCACCCGCTTCCTCTTGGGCCTTGCGGCGCTTACGCCCGTACCACTCGCGGCCAAGCATGGTGCCGAGGCTGTAGGCGAACGGGCCGCCGAGGATGATGCCAATGAGGAACCATGTGCGTCGACTGGGAACCTGTTCGAGCTTCTCGCGGGCATCAGCATCGAGGATGTCAGGTGCTCGGAAGTCGCGTAGCCACTGTGCGAGTTGGTTCGGCCGATCGTCCAACGTGAGGTCTCGTGTTGGCTCTACGAACTCGATGCTGGGGCCATTGAGCATGAGCCAATAAGTGGCCAACATGGCACCGATAACAAAGAGCACCTCGAGGATCTGCTCGGTGTCAGGGATCGCCCGAGAGCTGAACGGCCCAAGCCGGTTCTGGTGGTGGAGGTGCCGGCTCCAGAAGAACCCTGCGAGCGCAATAAACGGGCCGACGGCGCTGATGCCCGTCAGCAGCCAGCTCATCGATGATCCGAGGTCGCATCGCTCGCCGGTGTCGCACACGAAGGTCTCGTCGAAGTAGCGGCCATGGACCCAACGAGTCGCGATGAACGCAACGATGATCGATATTGGGAGTGTCTTAACGAGGGTGTGTTGTTGCTTCATGGTCCAGGGTGCCAACTAGGAGTTCGTCCGTCCTGAATAGTCTCACGTCCGCCGTACCGAGCGTCCCATTCACCCCGTTGATCTTGGGGACCAGGGTTTTCGGTCATGTACTTGTGCTCCCACAGTTGGCTCCGGAAGCCATCGTTCATCCTCGCTATCGCGGCGATGACCGCGCCAAACACGAAACCGCCCACATGGGCAAGCCACGCAATTCCGTCGCTGGGCGAAATGAAGAACTGGCTGCCGAACCAGAACGCAAGCACCATCCACGCCTTGAGGTTGACGAGCGCGATAAGGGCAATCGTCTTGACCCGTGCCCACGGAAACCACACGGCGTACGCCCCCATGACACCAGCGACGGCTCCCGAAGCGCCGATCATCGGGATGTCTGAACCCGGGTCGGGAAGAACATGTGCTGCGGTGGCTACCGCTCCAGCGATCAAGTAGAAGATCAGGTACTTCGCCCGGCCGAGATGATCCTCGATGTTATTGCCGAACACCCACAGATAGAGCATGTTGCCGCCGAGGTGCATCAGGCCACCGTGCAAGAACATCGAATACAAAACGGCGAGGTACACGTTCTTGCCCGGGAAACGAGGCTCGTCGGACGGTGCGTTGCACACTGTCTCGGTGGTGGCGATTGCGGTGAACGCCTCAGAGTTCGGGTTGAGCACTGCGCAGAACTCGCGCTCGGTCAGAGGTTCACCGCTGGTCAGCTCGTCGGGGATGGCGGCGGTGCCAAACGTGAAGTCGGTTCCGGCATCGATGTCGATCGGCTGGATCAAGAAATACACCAACACGTTGATGACCATGAGCGCGATCGTCACGACCGGCAAACGCATCGTTGGATTCTCATCCTTAAGCGGGAACACGCTCGGACTCTACTATTCTCCGCACTTCCGGCGGAGATCCGTGGTTGTCTACACGAACAAGCAAGCCCCAATCATGTGTTTGAAGCAGCCTTGTCTCGGAGAACCACGCTGAATATCGCACCGACTAGAGCGATGCCTGCGGTGACCTCAACGAGAAGGGAGGTCGTTCCTCCCGACACGAACTGGTACCCGCCACCTACGACAGTGATCAGAGCGGCCATAAGTGTTATCAAACGAATAGTTGTCACTAGTACCGAGAGTACCTGATACCTGCCTCTCCCCTGCTGGCGGGGCTTCTGCGGTAGTCCGAAATCCCTCTCGCTTTTTGGCTAGGGCCGCGTCGCGGATCTAGTGCTTGGGCTAGCTGGAGGGGGCGGGTTGTAGCCACCTAGCGGCTCTGATGCTGTCCATGACGTCGGGCTGGTTCCATGCGATTGCGTGGTCCATGGCGACGAGGCCCTGACCCCCTGGCAGGTCGGGGTCCATGCCTGTGTCCAGCAGTGCATCGACGAACTCGGGCTGGTTCGCAATGATGGCGAAGATCAACGCGTGGTTGCCGAAGCTGTCGGGCGTCTCCACATCGAGACCGTTCTCGATGAACACGTTCAACACATCGACCGACCCGTTGGCGGCAGCCACATGGATTGCCTTGCGGCCCTCCTCATCATCGAAGGCTTGCTCGGCGTCGGCGCCCAAGTCGAGCAGCGCAAACGCAGAGTTCGGGGCATTCTGCCGAGCAGCCTCCATCAAAGCGGTCGTGCCAACCGAACTCGTCGCGGTTGCATCGGCACCACCGAGCATCAGCATCGTCACCGTCGGGGCATGGTCGCGAATTGCTGCCAGGTGAAGCATTGGCATCCCATCGGATGTGAGGTTCGGGTCGATGCCGCAACCGAGAAGCCCGAGAACCGCCTCAGCGTCGTCGACCAGCACGCGTTCGACCAGCTCGTCCTCGCTGCATTCGACCGAAGTTTGGGTCGCAGCCGCCGCATCTTGTGGTGTGCTGGCAAGAATCGTGGTGGTTGGCGATGTCGTAGTGGTTGACGTCGTGGTCGCTGCTTGCACTGTCGATGTTGGCGCGACCACCTCGCCAGCACCCTCAGACGAACCAGGCGTGCACGCGCCGAGCATCACGAGCCCCACAACGAAAACGACCGGACGGAACTGCCCCATCCGTCCAGTATTTCCTGAGCGACCCTCAACGCGTCGGATCGGTGGGTCGTCGGTGGTGATTGATAACGAGCCGAGCCGGTACTTTCGAACTAGTGGCGGAAAAATTGAGGGGGATCAATCATGCGGAAGTTCTCATTGGCGGTTGTTGCTGGGCTGTTGGCGAGCGTGTTGTCGGTTGGACTTGCGCCTGCCGCAGGCGCAGCTATCGGGGGAACGGTTGAGACCGGCTTCTCCTACGTCCAAGGGGCCGAGGCCGACGGTCAGCTCGTCTTTGCCTGGACCGAACTATTTGAGGGTTCGGTAACAACATGTCTTGATCTGGGATGCGAGCAAACAACGTCGGCCCTCGTTCCAGGACTCGATCGACTCTCTGGTTATGCGCTCGTTGGCAATGGCGCTGTCCTTATCGGCATCGACAGCGACGGTGACTCGGTGATGCTTGATTGTGCTTCGCCGTCGTGCGATTCGATATCGGGGCTTAGGCCGGCACCACAGCTGGGGCAGGCCTTCGCCGCCCCCGACGGATCTCTGGTCATCGCAGACCGCAATACGATCTCCACTTGCTCAGACATCAGTTGCGCGTCTTCGACTACCGATGCCTTGCCGCAGAGCATCGACCTGGCGATGGACCCACGGAATGGCGCCCTTGTCTTTCTGACGGGCAGCGAAGTTGTTCGGTGTTCTACCGCTGCGTGCGTCAACCCGGAGGCGTCAAGCCATGGACTGACTGCGGTCAGAGCCATCGATGTGGAGGTCAATGGCCGTGCGCTCATCACGATGGCATCGAATTTTGACGATGACGCGTTCACTCCTCAACTCGCTCGCTGCGCAAATGTTCTCTGCACGTCAAGCTCGATCGAAGCACTGAATGAGCGTGTCAGCGGCCGAACCAAGATCCCCGTCGTAGCGGGAACTGTCGATCGAGTTGTCGCGTGGATCTCAGCAGCAAGACGGGGGACGGTGATCACGAGCCCGGCCGCATGCACGAAGGAGGCGAATGGCACTTCGGTTAACCTCGAGTTCAACGGAGATGTCGGGCGTTCAGCACAACTGCGAGTGAATGGCAAATGGGTTCGGGGCGTCACTGGAGACTCGGCCGCAACGGTCGAAGGGGCTCAGGCGTCGGACAACTTCGTGATCCGTCATTGGTTTGGCGACGAATCTGTCGACGTCGTCTGTGAAGCCGCAACCAGCCCACCAGCCGAGCCCCAACCCGAGTGTGTGTTTTCTCGCGATGGATCGCGGGTGACTCTCGAGTTTGAGTCCAATGGCCAATCGGCCAATCTGCGACGGAACGGCACCTGGATCGCATCGGTACGAGGCGTCACGAGCTATGTCGATAACAACGCCCCGGCGGGTGCGAGTTACGTGCTTGTCCGTCGGGTCGACGGGCAAAAGTCATCCTATAACTGCGTCGAAGTCGACTCCGCCGCATGTTCGCTGTCGGCGGCCAGCGACGGTGTCGAGATCCGGTGGTCGAACACCGGCGACAACAATGTGGTGCTCCGAAAGAACCAGCGATGGTTGGCCTCGCCCACGCGCGATGTGTCGAGCTACATCGATGCCAGTGGCAGCGCGGGTGATACCTACATTGCTCGATTGTGGTCCGACCCAAATACCTTCGTCGACGTGGCCTGTCGGTAGCCGAGTCTGACCGGCGGGATTTCCTTCGAACGTTCCCCAAGCAGCGCTGGGCCGCTAGCTTGCTCGTCATGACTGCACAGTTTCTTGCCGGTGGCCCCGTCGCCGAATCCGTTCTTGCCGATGTCAAAACCCGCGCCGAAGCACTCGCTGCCAAGGGCGTCCAAGTGGGGTTAGGCACCATTCTCGTAGGCGACGACGGCCCATCTGCTTCGTATGTGAAGAAGAAGCACGAGACCTGTGAGGCCGTTGGAATTACCTCGCACCACAAGGCCATCCCGGCTGACGCTGGCCAACAGGCCTTGGTGGACGCGTTGAACGAGTTCAATGCCGACCCAACCGTGCACGGCTACATCCTTCAGCTCCCGCTTCCCGACGGCTTCGACGCCGCCGAGGCCCTGGCCCTCATCGACCCAGCCAAGGACGCCGACGGCCTGCACCCCGAGAACCTCGGCAAGCTTGTTCTTATGGAAGACGGCCCGCTGCCGTGCACCCCTGCCGGAATCGTCGAGATGCTCAAGTTCTACGACATCGATGTCAAAGGCAAGAACGCCGTTGTTGTTGGTCGAGGCACCACGCTCGGCCGTCCAATGGCGCTGCTTATGACCACGAAGAACCAGGGTGCAAATGCCGCAACCACCGTTGTACACACCGGCGTCGACGATATTGCCGAGTACACCAAGGAAGCCGACATTGTTATCGCTGCGGTTGGACGTCCAGGCACGGTGACCAAGGACATGGTCAAGCCCGGTGCTGTAGTTGTTAGCGGTGGCATCAGTTGGGAGGGCAAGAAGCTGCTCCCCGACGTTGACGAAGATGTTGCCGATGTCGCTTCGTGGATCACTCCCCGCCTCGGTGGCGTTGGGCCGATGACCGTGGCGATGTTGCTCAAGAACACCGTTGAAGCTGCAGAACGGGCTCACTCCTGACTAGCTCTTCAGACTCTGCTGAATCGATCCTCAGGAGAGGTCTGCGGTTAATCGGTCGCAGCTTCCGGGCCCATCCGGTGCCCCATGCAATTGCGATCCTTGGCGCCGTGATGTTTGCGGTTGCAATGGTCGCCCTGAGCCGTGCACTTGGCTGGGTCACCGACAATTTGCTCACCCCCGGCCTGGGCGGCGACGGAGTTGAAGGCACCGGGGTCGAGGACCGCACACTTATCACCGGCTTCCTGGTCATCCTGGCTATCGCCGCGCTTCGTGGTGGCGGCGCGATCATCCGTCGCTACTACCTGTCGATGGCCGAGTCGAAGACGAAGGGCACCTGGCGCAGCCAAATTTACGACCAGTACCTCGCCCAGCCACTGAGCTTCCACAGAAGCCGGCCCACGGGCGAACTCATCGCGCACGCCGACAACGACCTGGTTGTCGCCGGCATGGTGCTCCGGCCATTGGCCTTCGCGGTGGCCACGGTCGTGTTGGCAATCCTCGCGATCATCAGCCTGTCGTTGGTGCACTGGGCGTTCGGTCTGGTCGCCGTGGTGATCCTCCCGATCTTGTTCGTGCTGAACCAGGGCTACTCCACTCGCGTCGCAGGGCCAGCCGCAGACGTTCAAGCCGCGGTTGCGGCGGTGACCGGGGTAGCTCACGAGAGCTTCGATGGCGTGATGGTCGTAAAGACGCTGGGTCGCAGCGACGACGAAGTCGAACGGATGCGAGCCGTTTCTGAAGACCTTAAAGAGAAACGACTCGTGGTTGGTCGTCTGCGCGCCGTGTTCGAACCACTGCTCGAGGTGCTGCCCAACCTGGGCATAATCGTGCTGCTGTTGATCGGAGCGAACCTGATCGCATCGGACAGTGCGAGTGTCGGCGATGTTGTCGGCGCGATGTCGTTGTTCAGCGTGCTCGGCCTGCCGATTCGCGTTGTCGGCTTCTTCTTGCAATCGATGCCGTCCTCGGTGGTGGCGCTCGAACGCATCGACAAGGTCATCGACCTGACCAAGCCGGTCGACCACGCGGGCACCGTGACCGACTTACCCGAAGGCCCCTTGGGGCTGCGCTTCAACTCGGTTGGCTTTGCCCACGGCGACAACGTGGTGCTCGACAGCTTCGACCTCGACATCTCTCCGGGCGAGACGGTGGCGCTCGTTGGTGCCACAGGTTCGGGAAAGACCACGTTGCTCGAGATCGCCGCAGGGCTGGTCGACGCCGCATCCGGAACGGTGATGCTCGGCGATGTGAGCTACAAGAACCTGCAGCCCCGAGCTCGGGCGAACCGTCTTGGCATGGTCTTCCAAGAGAGTTTCCTGTTCGCACAGTCGATTCGCGAGAACATCACCATGGGTGACACTGCCGTCCCCGATGCCATCGAACAGGCCACACGCGCCAGCCGGGCCCACGAGTTCATTCTCGAAACCGACGATGGGTATGACACCGTCGTTGGCGAACGCGGGGTCACGTTGTCGGGCGGGCAACGTCAGCGGGTGGCGTTGGCCCGAGCACTGTTCAGAGCACCATCGTTGCTGCTGCTCGATGACGCCACCAGCGCGGTCGACCCGACAATCGAGGCCGAAATTCTCCAGGGCCTCAACGGCCACGACACCACAGTGCTGATGGTGGCGCACCGCTTGTCGACGATCATGCTCGCCGACCGGGTGGCCTTCCTCGAGGACGGCAAGATCGCCGCCACCGGCACCCACGAAGAACTCCTCCAGTTCGACGGCTACAAAACCCTCGTCCAGGCCTATGAGGTAAGGGCATGAGGGACGCTCTTTTTCCCGACGCTCCAAACGTCGCCACCAGAGATCGCCTAAAGGGAGCGGAGCTCGCGGAGCGACCATGTCGGTTTCCGCGGATCTCGGCGGAAGTCCGAGCGAAACGCCGGGCTGCCGCGGATCTCCGCCGGAAGTGCGGAGCGAAATAATGGCTGGTTTAGGGACACTCGAACAGCTTGGTGGCGATCAGCCGCCGGCTATGGAGATTCTTCGGCGCGGCCTTCGCCAAAGCCCTGAGCTCCGGCAAGGGCTCGGCGTCACCGTGTTGTTTGCGCTGCTGAGTGCGCTGGCTCGCCTCGTGCTGCCGGTGCTGATTCAACAGGCGATCGACGGCGGCATCTCGAACGGCGACGTGAACGTTGGCTTCATCGTCCGCGCGTCGGTTGGTGCCGCGGCAATCGTGCTCGTCATCTATGTGTTGACGACGCTCACGTACCGACGTGTTATCGAAACCGCCGAGAACACGCTGCTCGCTACGCGGCTGCGCACCTTCTCCCACATTCAGAAGCTCAGCCTGGCCGAACACACCGCAAACAAGAAGGGTGTGCTCACCGCTCGGGTAACCAGCGACGTCGAGACGTTGGCGCAGTTTGCCCAATGGGGTGCGCTTGCCTGGATCGTCAACTCGTCGCTGATTCTCGGCACGTTGGTGGTCATGTCGATCTACAGCTGGCAGCTCGCTCTGCTGACGATTGTCGTGTACCTCCCGTTGTTGCCGATCCTTCGGTCGATTCAGCGCCGCCAGCTCAAGGCCTACAACGAAGTTCGATCTCGGACTGCCGACACGATCGGGCTCACATCTGAGGCGGTCGCTGGCGCGGCGACGATCCGGGCGTACGGCTATCAAGAGTCGGTGTTCGATCAGCTCGAGGACGGCAACTGGTCGTTGGTCGACGCCCAGGTCAATGCACACAAGTTCTTCTCGGTCCTTGGGCCGACCATGGATCTCTTCGGCGGCGTCGCTACTGGAGCAGTGGTGGTGGTTGGGGTGCTACTTGGCCCTGATGTCTTGACCGTGGGGCAAGCCACCGCGTTCTTGTTCTTGGTGACGTTGCTGATCCAGCCGATCAGCCAGCTCGGCGAAGTGCTCGACCAAACGCAGACAGCACTTGCGGGTTGGTGGAAAATCCTCCAGATGCTCGATGTCGAAATCGATGTGGTCGAGGTCGACGACGGCATCGAGCTGGCAGCGGGCGCTCCCAGCGTCGAGTTGCGCGATGTCGACTTCTCGTACCGGACCGGCGATCAGGTCCTCCACGATGTCTCGCTTACGATCGACCCGGGTACCTCGGTGGCCATCGTGGGCGAAACCGGCAGCGGCAAGACCACGATGGCAAAGTTGCTGGCCCGCCTCGCCGACCCAACCAGTGGTTCGGTGCGCGTTGCGGGTGAAGATCTGCGCGACGTCACCCAATCCAGCCGGAACCAGGTAGTGCGCATGGTTCCCCAGGACGGCTTCCTGTTCGATACGTCACTTCGAGAGAACATTCGATTTGGCCGGCCCGGAGCGTCCGACGCCGATGTCGACGCCGCGGTCGAATCGCTCGGCCTTACCGAATGGATCGAGAGCCTGCCCGACGGCCTCGACACACCGGGCGGCGAACGCGGCGAGGGCGTTTCGGTTGGGGAGCGTCAACTGGTGGCGCTCATTCGAGCCGAGCTCGCCGATGCCGGGTTGCTCATCCTCGATGAGGCCACGAGCGCTGTTGACCCCGAGACCGAAGTGCGCATGGCCGAGGCGCTCGACCGGCTCAGCGTGGGCCGGACCACGATCTCCATTGCCCACCGGCTGTCCACCGCTGAACGGGCCGACCTCGTCGTGGTAATGGACGCTGGACGGGTCGTCGAGACCGGTTCACATAGCAATTTGGTTGGAAACGGCGGAATATATGCAAACTTGTACGCGGATTGGATTGGGAATACCCGATCTGTAGAAGCGTTATGACAACGTGACAAGCTGACGCGAAATCGTCATGTGCCCGGGTGGTGCGTGCGTAGTTTTGCCTGCTAGCAAGTCATCAGTTATCTAGCCCCTTCAGCGGGGACAAGGAGCACACATGATCGGAAGCATCATCGGATCACTCATTATGGGAACCATCATTGGTTTTGGTGGCCGCGCCATCCTGCCCGGCGGACAAGACATCGGCCTTGGCAAGACGGTTGGTTTGGGTGTCGTCTCGGCATTCCTCGTCGGCATCTTGGCCAGTGGAGCCGGCACGATTATGTCGATCATTCTCGGCTCGGTTGTCGCAGCAGGCCTTCTCTGGCTCGCAATCAAGCAGGGCTGGCTCACCTCGACCAGCTAACACCTGAGCAATTTTCTCTAGTGAAGCCGGGCCTCTTGGCCCGGCTTCATTGCGTTGCGCCGGTAACCTGATCGTCGAAACCTGACATCCGGGGCTGACCCCAGATGTCAGATACGACTGAGGAGAAATTGTGAAGAGTCCCGTACGCGTCGCCGTGACCGGAGCAGCCGGACAGATTGGCTACAGCCTGCTGTTTCGCATCGCCAGTGGCGAGATGCTTGGCCCCGACCAGCCCGTGATTCTCCAAATGCTCGAGATCACTCCCGCACTTGGTGCCCTCGAGGGTGTGGCAATGGAACTCGACGACTGTGCGTTCCCTCTGCTCGCCGGCATTGTGCAGACCGACGACGCAAACGTCGGCTTTGGCGATGCTGACTATGGCCTTCTTGTCGGTGCCATGCCCCGTAAAGACGGCATGGAACGTGCCGACCTGCTCGAAGCAAACGGTGGCATCTTCGGCCCGCAGGGCAAGGCCATCAACGACAGTGCCAGCAAAGACGTGAAGATCCTCGTCGTGGGCAACCCGGCGAACACCAACGCGCTCATCGCCCAATCAGCAGCTCCCGACCTCGACCCGACGCAGTTCACCGCAATGATGCGTCTCGACCACAACCGGGCCATGACCCAAGTTGCCCAGAAGACCGGCACCACCGTCAACGACATCACCAACATGACGATCTGGGGCAACCACTCGGCCACCCAATATCCCGACATCTTCCGGGCAAAGGTCAAGGGCCAGAACGCCGCCGAGCTCATCAACGATCAAGAGTGGCTTGAGAACGACTTCATCCCCACGGTCCAAAAGCGTGGCGCGGCGATCATTAAGGCTCGCGGTTCGTCTTCGGCCGCGTCTGCGGCGAACGCGGCGATCGACCACATGCGCGACTGGGCAATGGGAACTCCCGACGGCGACTGGGTATCCATGGGTATTCCGTCCGACGGAAGCTACGGCGTGCCCGAGGGTCTTATGCACTCGTTCCCCGTCACATGCGCGAACGGCAAATACAGCATCGTTCAGGGACTCGACATCGACGACTTCAGCCAGGGCAAGATCGACGCGTCAACTGCCGAACTTGCCAGCGAGCGCGATACCGTTTCGGGGCTTGGTCTTATCTAGCCCACAATGGGTGCGTATAGTGGCTAGGTCGCGCGAATCTGTTTGATTCTCGTGAGGTGGGATAGCCTCGTCTTGGCGGCGAACCTCGGAGGGTTGACACTCATGCGACATTTCTCACGCTCAGCGCTCGTTGCGTTGCTTGTAGCGGCTATTGCTGCCGCAGGTATTGGTGTTTCAGCTGGACCTGCAGCGGCGATGGAGCCCAACCCCACGGTGCAGGAGACTGCACGGCTTCTGGGGTACATGTGGGGCGACGGGACCAAGGCCAACGGGGTCTGGGACGTCAACGGTCCGAGCGGCACCTCCAGCGTCATTGAGGAGCTGGTGAATGCCCACGGTGGCACCTGGGTAGACCGTCCCCGCCTCAAGTTCACGCTTCCAACGCCGTATAACTGGGCCGACTGGAAGAACGGCCTTCCCGACAATTCACAGCACGTGCGCGATGCGGTCGAGCATCCGGACTTCTTGGCCGCACTCATGGAGACCGAAGCATCGGTCGGCGGCCAAATCTACGATCAGAGCAGCTGTTGCACCGATGGGCTTCTTCGTGGCCGTTTAACCGAATTGCGCGACTTGCTTCGACGCAGCGGATACTCGACGGCGCAGTTCGTTCAGTTCGCAAATGTCGACAGTGGCAAGGTGACTATTAACGCCTCCGAGTTCGCCGAACTTCGCGCCACTCATCGCTTTGCGTGCCCAACGAGCCAGGATGCGATCCGCATTCCTGGTGGCACCGATACCGGCCGCTACGGCAACCTTCGGTGGATACAGCCAGGAACGAAATGGGGCAACGTTGCCCGCGGAGATTGCACCGACGGTGCAACCGTGCCACCTCCGGGACCACAATCTGGTTCGTGCACCGTACGGGCAGATGGCAACAAGGTCATCGTCGATTGGACGTTCACACGTGGTGATGCGGTGATGCGACGTGACGGCAAATATGTAACAACCGTGTCTTCTCTCGACAGCACCTGGTCTCAGCAGCGCGCTGATGGCCAGTACAGCTACCAAGTACGCGTCATTGCCTTCGGCGTCAAGACGACGGTCGACTGCGGCAACGTCACGGTGCCTGGCGACGGCACGCCACCTCCGCCCCCACCGGTCGACGCACCATGCGTTGTTACCGCCAACGGCTCGAACGTGAATCTCTCGTGGGACGACTTTGGCCGGAATACCTACTCGGTTCGCAAGAACGGCAAGTGGGTAGCCACCGTCCAAAACGGTGTTCGAACGGCAACGATCGCGGGTTCGATCAACGACACATGGCAGGTTCGATACTTCAGCGCTGGGAACCGCGCCGATGTTCCATGCACCTCGGGCAACGACGGCCCGTGCCAGGTGACGCCAGCCGCGAACGGTGTGATCATTAGCTGGGATACGGTGCCAGGTGTGAGCACGTACGTTGTCCGCCGTGACGGCAAGTGGCGCTCCACTGTGACCAATGCGACAACCTTCAATGATTCCGGCGGCACTACAGCTAACAGCTATGTCATCCGATACCGGAAGAATGGCGCGACTACCAATATCTCCTGCGCATAGCCCGATTCGGCGATTCTTCAACGCTCTCGGGGCCGCTCTCGCGCTCGCCTTAGTGGCGTCGCTCGTGGCCATTACCGGGGCTCCTCGGGAAGCACAGGCACAACAAACCCAACCTACGGTTGGTGATACCGCCCGCTTGCTCGGCTATCTGTTTGCCGATGGCTCTTACGCCAACGGCGTTTGGGATGCCACCGGACCAAGTGGCGGTAGCGAGATCATTCAACGCCTGGTGAACCTCCACGGCGGCACCTGGGTCAACCGTCAGCAACTGATCTTCACGCTGCCAGCACCATACGACTGGGCCGAATGGAAAGGCAGCCTGCCAAACGACGATGCCCGAACGCGAGACGCCGTTCGCCATCCGCACTTCCTCGCTGCGCTGCTCGAAGGCGAAGGCTCGATCGGCGGACTCGTCTACGACCAAAGCTCGTGCTGCACTGCTGGGTTCACGAGCGGCCGTCTCACCGAACTGCGCGACCTTCTACTTGAACGTGGGTATTCCACTGCGACGCTGACCCAGTTCAGTGATGCCGACAGCGGTCGGATCAATATTGCGGCCAGCGAATACGCCAAGCTTCGCGCCGGACATCAGTTTGTCTGCCCATCAACAGGTGCTTCGATACGCGTGCCCGGTGGCGAGAACTTTGCGGCATATGGCCCAATCCAATGGTTCCAGGCAGGCGGCGAGTATGGCGACGTCGTGCGTCCAGATTGTGTGAACGGGCAGTCGATCTCTCTGGTGGGTCCACCGGTTGGCGACTGCGTTGTTACCAGCGATGGCAACGGCAACCTGAGGCTTACTTGGAGCTTCCAGCGCGGCAACGTTGCAGTGCGTCGCGACAATTCGTTCCTGACATCGGTCTCCGCGCTCGACATCGTCTATGTGGATGCGCCATCAGCCGGCACTCACAGTTACGAGATTCGAGTAACCGCCGATCAGCAGCGCACCGACAGAACCTGTGGTGTTGCAAACACAACGAGTTCGTTTAAGGCACCACCCGTTCCAGGAGCGACCTGCATGGGACGAATCGTCACCCACCTCGGTACCGGTGGAGCTGACACCATCGAGGGCACGGCTGGTGCTGATGTGATTCATGGCTTTGGTGGCGACGACGAGATCTTCGGCCTGCAAGGTGACGATCTGATTTGTGCTGGCACCGGGGCTGACACGGTTCACGCCGGGCGAGGTAATGACACCGTGTGGGGCGGACAAGGATTCGACGTGCTTTACGGAGCGCAAGGCAACGACGAGCTTCGTGCGGTTGGGTCGAGCGAAGTTGATTCGGTAGGCGGGTCACGAATGTTCGGCGGCATCGGAAATGACACCATTGCTGGCTCAACGCGTTGGGATCGCATGCAAGGCGGCCCCGGGCACGACGTTCTCCGCGGCTATACCGGCCGAGATTGGATGCGGGGCGGCTCGGGCAACGACCAAGTGATCGGTGACGGTGGAATCGACGACCTGCACGGCGGAGACGGAACCGACTTCATTCAGGTCCAAGATGCCGACGTGGTGCGCGGCGGCGCTGGCGCCGATGGCTGCATGTACATAACCGTTGGCGCCCAGGTGCTGTCGTGTGAAGTGCGACTAACCAGCGCAACCGCCCCCAACTTCATCAGCAACCTCCGCTAAGGAACACGTTGGGGTCAGACCCCATTGTTGACCGATATCGCCAAAACTGTTGAGTTCTCAACGATGTTCAGGCGTGCTTAGAGGTCGGGGGCTCGTGCCCTGTCAATGATGGGGTCAGACCCTGGGATATACCGCGGCGGCGGCTGAACGACCGCGAAGGCAAGGTAGGGACGGCTACTTGAGGAACTTGCTGGTCGTGTTGTCGGCGAGGACCTTGCCGCCTGTTTGACACGCTGCGCAGTAGTTGACCGAGTACTTCACGTAGGCGACTTCACGGACGGCTTCACCGCAGCGCGGGCATGGTTCGCCGGTGTTGTTGTGTACAGCTGACGGTCGCTTCTTCGAGGCGACGATTTCGGTCTGTGCTCGCTCAAATTCAAGGGAGCGGTCGATGCACGTGCCGATGGCCGAATGTAGGGCCTCGACTTGTTCGTCACTGAACTTGCCGGTCATTGCAAACGGTGAGATCTGGGCTTCGTGGCAGATGTCGTTGGCCAACCGCCGCCCGAGGCCAGCGATGATTCGCTGGCGCCGAAGCAGGCCGTGGATGCGCATCGAGTTCTCGCCGAGGATTGTGCGAAGCGTGTCGATGTCGAGCGTGTCGGCGTTGGGCCCGAGCCCTTCGAGCGGCTCGGTGGTGTCGAGGTCGGTGCTGGAGTCGAGCACCCAGACGCCCGCCCGCTTGTCAGAGCCCGCCTCGGTGAGCAGAAGTGCGGTGCCATCGTCAAACGTCCAGCGAGCCTGGCCTCCCCGGGGCTTGGCTGATTGCTTCTCATCGGGTCGAAGCCGACCACCCTGCATGAGGTGAACCACAAACACGATTGGGCCAAACCACATGTGGAGGTACTTGCCGCGGGTAGTTACCCGTTCGAGCGTGTGACCGTGGGCAGTCGCGGGATCTGGGGCGAACGTCTTCAGCACGTAAAAGGTGATGGGGCGAAATGACGTGAGCGACTTGCCGGCGAACTGTTCTTCGACACGCTCGGCATGGGCCTGAATTTCGCCGATCTCGGGCATGGCTAGCCACCAAGCCCCGGCAGTAGCGCCGCCAGCAGCGGGCCGTGCTCAAGCAGCTTGTTGATGTTGCCATCGATGGAGAGCCGCCCGGTGAGGAAGGCGTTTTGGGCGTGCAGCGTGCCCTCACGAAGTGCACGGGCAGTCGCCGCGTCCTGTCGCAACACGACGTCAGCGTTCTCAGCTGGGCCCGCGACCACTTGGACATCCCCGTTGGCCACCACGATGTGATACTGGTCGACGACCTCATCGCTGTCGTGCACGATCTGCTCGAGCACCAGGTGGACGTCGTCGGGAATGTCAGAGTTCGTCATGTTCGCCAAAGCGGTGGTGGCGTGAGCGCCAAAGTCATGCATATGACCAGTGTGCCATGAGCGGTTTGTCCATCGTGCTGCAACACTGCACGTGTGAATCTGCCCGTGGGATCTGAGACGCTCCATGAAACCAATGGCGACCCGAACTGGGTCGAGGTTTGGGACAATTGGTTTGTCATCCCCGAAGACGGCATCGGCGGGTATGTGCGGCTCACCGTTCGGCCACACGACGGCGTCAGCTGGTATTGGGGTTCGTTGATCGGTCTTGCCGGGCACCCGTTGATCACCGTTCTCGCCGACGACCTTCCGCTTCCCGTCAAAGGCTCGATGGAACTACGTGGGCCGGGCATTTGGACCGAGACCACCGTCTTGCGACCCTTCGAGCACTTGACTACTGACCTCGAAGCCTTTGGTGTGGCCATCGAGCAGCCAACCGATGTGTGGACCGGGGCGTTCGGCGAACGGGTGGCGGTCGGCCTCGAATTCGACTGGGACACGGAGGGTTCTCCCGGTCCTTCGCCGGTCATGGGCACTGCGGGTTACCGACTCGTCGGCCAGATGCACGGCGAGGTGTTGCTCAACGAGACCCGCTGGGAGCTCGAGGGTGTGGGCGTGCGCGACCACTGGTGGGGAGTGCCTGACCCAACCCCGACCTGGCGAGCGTGGGCCAGCCGCGATGGCGAGTTCATCCACAGCGACGGTGGCCGACTCGACACCTCCGATGGGCTCGACATCAACGCCATCATCACCGACCTACCAGTGGGTGAGGTACATCCTGGTCTCACTGTCGCTGGTTGGGCGCCGGCCGGGGGAGCGGGGCGCCGGCACGCCCGAGCACTGCTCGTCGACGAGCGCGGCGGGGGTTGGCTCGAGATCATCAGGTGAGGAAGTCGACGATGGTCGCGTTCACACGCTTCGGATCTTCGAGCTGCAAGAAGTGGCCGACGTCGTCGAAAACTACGACCTTCGAGTCAGGGGCCAGCTCGGCGTCAAGCCCGTCGGCTAGGTCAGATGTGATGCAACCGTCGGCTCGTCCGTGTAGATAGAGCGTGGGTTGTGGCGGAGGGCTTTGCCCGGCTGCATCCCAGTCCGCAAATTCTTCGGACCGAAGCTCGGGCTGAAACGTTGCCCGGTAGTACCCGAGCATGGCAGCGAGGTGGCCATCGGGGCTTGCCGATTCGATGAACTGGTCGATGTCTGAACCGCCATCAAAGCCGGGCGACCAGTCGTTCCAAAGTCCTCGGATGAAGGCCCAGTCGTCATGGGGGACGACCATCTCTGACAACGGGTGTTGGAAGAAGAACATGTACGACGAGCGACGGATTTGGCCGTACTCGAACATGGCGTTGGCCATGCGGGCGCCTGGAGGCACCGACATCATCACGGCCCTAGCCCAACGATCGGGCTCCATCGACGCAGCGACGTTGGCTGCACCGGAACCAAAATCGTGGCCGATAATGACCGCGTCGCTATCTCCATCGAGGGCCTCGTGGAGCAAGCACGCGTCTCGCCCGCGGACGCCTCGTTGGTACAAGCCATCGGTGGGCACCGCCGTTGGAAAGTAGCCGCGGGTCCACGGCGCGACCCCTCGGAAACCCGCATTGGCAAGCTCGGGCAGCAGGTGGCGCCACGTGTGCGCTGAGTCAGGAAACCCGTGCAAGCAAATGGCGAGTGGCCCAGTGCCACATTCGAGCCACTCGACGTGAAGGTCGTCAACCTCGGTCGATGCTTGGGTGATCTGATGTCCTGCCATAGGGCAGGTTTAGTGATCCTCGGCTGGTTGTGCGAACTGGCTGACCGCAATGACCACGATCGCGGCGACGATGCCGAGCACGATCGGCACGAGCGTTGGCGCGCCGTTCGGAAGTTCGATGCCTGTGCCCGACACGGTCTCGACGTCGCCGTGGCCAACAATGCCAACGCCGTTGGGCCAGGGCCAGAGCACTCGAAGTGAACCCAGCATGAGGCCGAGCAGAACAGCCATGACCGTGTCGTGGTAGTTGTCGAGTAGGTGGTTTAGTAGCGAGCTAAACAAACCGAGCCCGATGATTGCACCGATGCCAACGAGCGCGATCTCCGAGATAATGCGCTCGTCGACCGCGTTGAGCACCGTTGCGTACATACCGATCATCAACAAGATGAACGAGCCGCTGATGCCGGGCAGAATCATGGCGCAGATGGCAAGAGCGCCTGCGGCGATGAGCAGGAACGGGTTCGGGTCGGCGACCGGCCCGGATTGAAACCCGAGCAAGAAGAACAGCACGATGCCCACGGCGATCGTGATGACGATGTGCGTCGAATTTGGCTCTTTGAGCAAGTTCTTTGCGACGACCATCGACCCGATGACGAGGCCAAAGAACAACCCAGCCATCGCTTCGGCATGGTTGGTTAAGGCTGATTCGATGATTCCCGACAGGATCAAGACCGCAGAGCCGATACCGGCGAGCAACGGGATCAAGAACATCCAGTCGACGGATTTCATGCCATCGACAAAGCCGCCAAAGTCGCCGCGAACCAACCGGCCGAGAGCCTTGGAACCACGGCCGATTGCGGTGATCAGTCCGTTGTAGATTCCAAGGATGAGGGCGACCGTTCCACCGGAAACTCCGGGAACGACATCGGAAGCGCCCATGGCGAAACCGCGGACAAATTGGGCGAGAACTCGCGTGACCATCACGAAGAACCTATCGGCCCGCCATGATGGGTTTGTGACACCCCCAGAGGTAGAAACCAGGCCCGACCCAAATGACCTTCGACACGTGGTTCGACGCGTCGACAACGGTGCGGTGCATCTGCACGCTGAAGCGCTGCTGAACGAAGCCTCGGGTGGGGTTCCTGTGATCTTCTTGTCCGAGGCCGAAGCACCGAGCAGCCGTTGGCCACTCGAGCTGCTGACCGGAGTTGCCCAGCGCAGCGGGGGCGCAATCTGGTTTGATACCCGTGATTGTGGCCGCAGCACCTGGCTTGACGAACCGTACGAGATCACCGACCTGGTGGTTGATGTGTTGCTGGTGCTCGATGCTTTTGGCGTGCATGATGCCCATGTCGTCGGACGATCGATGGGAGGCCAGGTGGCGCAACACCTCGCCCTCGGCGCACCCGATCGGGTGCGGTCGCTCACCTTTCTGTCAGCGAGCCCGGGTAGGCGCGACGACTATGGGCTTCCTGAGGAGTGGCTCATCGACAAGATGACGGAGCGCCTCTTTGCTGGCCCGCCATCGGACCCGTCAGACCAGGCCGCGTGGTTGGTCGAACAGCAGGAGTGGTTTGCCGGCCCCGTGTTCGAGTTCGATCGAGCCGATGCCCTCGCAGCCGCTACCGCTGAGGTGTCGATGGGCTTCCGAGGGCAAAATCACCACGGCACCGCGGTGGTGGATGCTCCCGATATTGCAGACCATCTCGGCCACATCGAAGCTCCAGCGTTGGTGATCCAGGGGACCGCAGACCCAGTGCTGCCGGTCGCACACGGTCAAGCGTTGGCCCAGCGCATCCCCAACGCGCAACTGGTTCTCATCGAGGGGCTTGGACACGAGCTGCCATCGGCCTTCGTTCCGCAGTTCCTCGAGTTGCTGAGCGCACTGGTGTCAGAGGTCTAAGCGCAAGCCTCTCCACGAGGAAACCGACCAAGGTGCCCGTCTAAGCTGCCTCCATGATCTTCACCTCCGACCTTCCTGACGTCCAGATCCCCGAGGGGATCTCGATCACTGACTACACCCTTCGCATGGCCGACGAGCTTGGTGACAAGCCGGCCATCATCGATGGACCATCGGGTCGAACCCAAACGTTCGCCGAGCTCAAGGCCGGTATTCAGCTCATCGCAGGTGGCCTAGCTTCACGTGGCTTTGGCCCCGGCCACACCCTTGGGTTGATGGCACCCAACATCCCCGAGTACGCGTCGTTCTTTCATGGCGCAGCCCTCGCCGGAGGCACCGTCACCACCATTAACCCGACCTACACCGCTGGCGAAGTTCGCCATCAGCTGCTCGACTCGAATGCCACGATCTTGGTGACGATCAGCATGTTCCTCGACGTCGCTCGCGAGGCCATGGAAGGCACGGCCGTTACCGAACTTGTCACCATCGACCCCGTTGAAGGTGTCAGCTCGATGTTTGACTTCCTCACCAGCGAGCCACTCACCGAGCAGGTCCCAGTCGATACCGCAAGCGTGCCCGTCGTGCTGCCATATTCATCAGGAACCACCGGCAAGAGCAAAGGTGTGGTGCTCTCGCACGACAACCTCACGGCCAACATCGAGCAATGCAAGCACGTGCTTAGCTACGGCACCGACGACGTGGCCCTTGCAATCCTGCCGTTCTTTCACATCTACGGCATGCAGGTGCTGATGAACGGCCTGCTCGCCAACGGCGTAACCATCGTAACGATGCCACGCTTCGACCTCGAAGAAGCGCTCACCATGATCCAGAACCACAAGGTCACCTGGTTCTTTGCGGTGCCACCGATCGTGCTGGCTCTTGCAAAGCATCCCCTCGTAGATCAGTTCGATACCGACTCGCTCGAGGTCATCTTCTCGGGAGCGGCACCACTGTCGGGCGAGCTGGGCCAAGAAGCCGAAGACCGCTTGGGCTGCTCGGTCATCCAGGGGTATGGCATGACCGAACTCTCGCCGGTCTCTCACGCCACGATCCCGGGCCAGGGTAAGGCCGGGTCATCGGGTGTCACCGTGTCGAACACCGAGTGCCGCATCGTCGACCCCGAAGGCAACGACCTCGGGGTCGACGAGGACGGCGAACTCTGGATTCGGGGCCCGCAGGTTATGAAGGGCTACCTCAACAACGAGGAGGCCACGTCGTCGACGATCGATTCCGACGGCTGGCTCCACACCGGCGACGTTGCCCACATCGACGAGGATGGGCATATCTTCATCGTCGATCGCATCAAGGAGCTCATCAAGTACAAGGGTTTCCAGGTTCCCCCCGCCGAACTCGAAGGTCTTTTGCTCACCCATCCCGCTGTTGCGGACTCGGCGGTTATCGGCATTCCAGATGACGAAGCTGGCGAGATCCCCAAGGCATTTATCACCCTCAAGCCGGGGGTGGAAGCCACCGCAGAAGAGATCCAAGAGTTCATCGCGGGTCAGGTGGCGACGTACAAGCAGATCCGTTTGCTCGAGTTTCTGCCAGAGATCCCGAAGTCAGCATCGGGCAAGATCCTTCGCCGAGAGCTCCGCGACCGCTAGACAGGCCCTATGACCAACGCCCTCGCCACGACCGAGGCCATCGAAGCCCTCCGGGCACACCTGGAATCGAGCGAACTTTCACTCGACCTCCCAGGCGCGCACGAAGCACGGCGCGAGCGCACCGAACTGATCGATCAAATCGATGACTATTTGTTGCCTCGGCTCCGGCGCCTCGATGCGCCGCTGCTTGCGGTACTCGGTGGGTCAACGGGAGCGGGCAAATCGACAATCACCAACAGCCTTGTGGGTGTCGACGTCACCCAAGCTGGCGTGTTGCGGCCAACCACACGCGCCCCGGTGCTGGTGTGCCACCCTGAGGATCTTTCGTGGTTCGAAGACGATGCTGGCGTCCTTGCCGGGCTCCCACGGTCGACAAGCGCAACCGCGGTTGGGTCGATTGGGCTGCGCCTGGTTACCTCTGACGCGCTCACTCCGGGCCTGGCCATACTCGACGCACCCGATATCGACTCGATCGAGGTGGCCAACCACGACCTCGCTGCGCAGCTGCTGGGCGCCGCCGACCTCTGGATCTTCGTCACGACCGCTGCTCGCTACGCCGACGCGGTGCCATGGGAGTACTTGGGTCTCGCCCAAGAGCGTGCCGCGGCTTTGGCGATCGTGATCAATCGAATTCCCCCGGGCTCTGAGCAAGAGGTCAAGCATCATTTCTCGGCCATGCTGGCCGATCGTTCGCTGGGGGCTACCACTGTCTTTACGGTGTCTGAGCGTGAGCTCGGCGAGGGACGCATCGGCCCCGAGCTCGACCCGGTCCGCTCGTGGTTGCAGTCATTGGCGGCCGACGCAGCGCAGCGTCAAGAGCTCGTTGGGGCAACACTCGACGGTGCTCTGGCATCGATTCCCGACCGTGTTGATCGAATTGCGAGCGCTCTCGATGATCAGGCTGAGCGCCTTGAAGCACTTCGAGACATCACCACGAGGCGGTACGCCCAAGCGCTGATCGACATCGACTCCGAGCTCGACCGAGGCACGCTGCTTCGAGGCGAAGTGCTCGACCAGTGGCGAGAGTTCGTGGGCACCGGTGCGTTCATGTCAAAGCTCGAAGCTGGCGTCAGCAAGGTGCGCGACACCTTGCGGGGCATGTTCTCGAGCGGTCCAACACCGGACCAACAAGCAGCAGGCCAGCTCGAATCAAACTTGCTGGTCGTCACTCGGGATGCGGTTGATCGCGCCGCGCTCGACGTGGTCGAGCAATGGGAAGCCCGCAAGGGCGGCGAGCAAGCATTGGCCGCCTCCTCACAAAGCATCACTGCGCTCAGCCGCGCATCGACCGACATCTCCGGGCAGATCGAACATGAGCTCGCGGCATGGGAGGAGTACGTTCTCGATCTCGTCCGCGAGCAATCTGGCGACAAGGTCACCATCGCTCGCACGCTGAGCACCGGGATCAACGGAGTTGGGGTTGCGCTCATGGTGGCGGTGTTCAGCCAAACCGGCGGCATCACCGGTGGTGAAGCTGCAGTTGCCGGCGGCACCGCTGCTGTGTCTCAGGCGGTGCTCACTGCGGTGTTCGGCGAGCAGGCGGTCCGTGACCTTGCTCGCGACGCTCGCGAGAATCTGATCGACCGCCTTTCGAAGCTGCTCGAGACCGACCGGCAACGCTTCGATGCTTTGCTGGGTGACGGAACGGCGTTGGGCGATCCCCTTCGCGATGTGTCGAGCGACCTGCAGAAGGCAATGGCATAGCGCGTCATGAGTTCGCCAGTTGAATCCACGAACCCTGACGCTCTGAGCCGAGTCGACTCGGCGCTTGTCGCGCGTCTCGACGCGTTTGACGATGCCACCCAACTCGCCACCAAGTACTACCCCGAGTCCGAGATCCAGTCGCTCGACGCCCTACGGGCCAAAGCCCGCGGCCGTCTACGTCATGGCACGCGGCTCACCGTCGTAGCAATTGCCGGCGCCACCGGATCTGGCAAGTCATCGATCGTCAACCGACTTGCCGGAACGGAGCTGACCAAGAGTTCGGTTCGACGGCCGACCACGTCGGCGACCCACGCAGTGGTGTGGGGAGACGAAGAGGCTGGTCCGCTCCTCGATTGGCTCGACATCAGCCACCGTTATCAGGTCGAGTCCGCCGCTGACGGTGCAGCGACACCGCTCGATGGTCTCGTGCTGCTCGATCTTCCCGACCACGACTCGACCGCGGTTGAGCATCGCATCGAGGTTGATCGGCTCGTCGAGCTTGTCGATGTTCTGGTGTGGGTAACGGACCCGCAGAAGTATGCCGATGCGGCGCTTCACCTCGGGTATATCCAGCCGCTCGTCAATCACGCGGGGATACTGAGGTTTGTCTTGAACCAGGTCGATCGCCTCGACGACGGCGGAGCGTCGGTCGCTGCCGACTTTGCCCGCCTCGTTGCCGACGATGGCATCGCCGGAGCTGAGGTCATTCCGGTCTCGGCACTCACGGGCGCGGGTTTTGAGCGCTTTGAAGCTGAGCTCGCCGAGGCGATTTCGGCCCGAAATGCCGCGTTAGTTCGGGTCGATGCCGACTTGGCTGAGGCCTCTGCGGCA